>NZ_JBFBAA010000010.1:0-266278 GCF_040682035.1 Actinoplanes sp. NPDC051470 | reverse complement strand
CGGGCGGTGGTAGGGCGGCTCGGCGTTGCGGTCCTGAATGCCGTTGGGGTCTACCGCTGCGACGGGCGGTGGTAGGGCGGCTCGGCGTTGCGGTCCTGAATGCCGTTGGGGTCTACCGCTGCGACGGGCGGTGGTAGGGCGGCTCGGCGTTGCGGTCTTGGATGCCGTCGGGGCCTACCACTGCCTCGAACGGTGGTAGGGCTGCACGGTGTGGCCCGCCCGGACACCGTCAGGACCTACCACCGGTGCGGGGCAGCCAGGGTGAGTGGCGGCAGGGAGGGTGAGCGGGCAGCTCGGGCGCCTGGCAACCTAGCTCGGCCCATGACCAGCGCGAGGGCCGGCACCCAGCGGAAGCGGGCTCGACCCGAGGGCCAGCACGCAGCGGGACCAGGCACGCCATGAGGCTGGGGTCGCCATTGGCAAGCAAGATCAAATCTTACGCGGCCGCCGCCACCTCCCCCACCCCTGTTCTGGGTGGGCGAAACGTAGCGCGGAGGTACGACAAGTTCGGTCTTTCGTCCACAGGAGGGTGCCGGTGTGGATTGTCGTGCTTGGAGAGTGGGCTGGCGGCGGCCTGCTCGCCGGCCGGGTCAGAGCAGGCCGATGACGGCTCGCCCGGCGAGGCCGGCGCCGACGATCAGGATCAGGGCGGCGGTGAGTATCGGGGCGGCGGTGCGCAGGCGGCGTAGGCGGGTCAGGCGGCCCTCCAGGCGGTCGCGGATCTTGATCAGGAGGAGGCCGGCCGCGGTCAAGGTGGCGGCCATGCCTGCGCCGTAGGCGATGACCAGCAGGACGCCGAAGACGGTCCGGCCCAGGGCGGCCGCGCCGAGCAGGACGATCAGCGCGGACGGGCTTGGGACCAGCCCACCGGCGATGCCCATCCCGGCGATACTCCACCGGCTCGGCCCTGAGGCGTTGTCACGGTGTTGCTCCGCCACATCGGAGTGGTGGTGTCCGGGCTTTTGCGTGTGGGCGTGGGCGTGGCGGTCCGGCTTATGCGTGTGGGCATCACCCTCGCTGTGCCATCGTTCGTGCTGGCCGGGCGCGTGGTCGTGGTGCGGCTGGTCGTTAGTAACGTCGGCGGGCTCGCCGTCCGCGCGCGGAAGATCCAGCACGGCCGTGGCTCTCGGGCCGGTGGTGACGCCGCCGCCGCGGTCAGTGGGTGCGCCTGCGAGGGTACGTCCGCTGGCATGGACGTGCGGCTGAGTCGTCTCTCGCCCAGGCGCCCGGCTGTCTGCGCCGGCGTGGGTGTGCGGGCCGGCGTGGTCGTGCTGGTGAGAACCGGCGTGAAGGTGGGGCTGAGCGCCGGCGCGGGTGTGCGTGTGGCCGCCGTCCTCGTCGTGGGAATGGGTGCCGGGGCCGTGATGGTGGTGGGCGTCCAAGGGGCCGCCCCGGCGGCGGAGGGCGGCGATCAACGCGCCCGCCCCGATCGCCGTGACCACCACCCCGCTGACCAACCCCAGGTACCCGAGGATCGTCTCCCCGGCGACCCCGGCCGCCGTCGTCAGCAGCAACCCCAAAGCCAGCACCCCGCCGGTATGGGTCAAGGTCACCGTCGCCCCCACCGCGACCGCGTCGCGGGGGCGGCCACGCCGGCCTGCCAGGTACGCCGCCATCACCGTCTTGCCGTGGCCGGGCAGGGCGGCGTGCCCGGCCCCGAGCAGCAACGCCAGCACCACGGCCAATGCGCCGACCCAGGGCGTGAGCCGCCGCCCGCCGACCAGCTCCTCGAGATAGCGCTCGGCCCGAGCCAACGGCCCGGCCGAGTGCGGCGACGCCTCCAACGGCCGAGAGGAGAGCGGCGACGCCTCCAACGGCCCGGCCGAGAGCGGCGACGCCTCGGACAGAGCAGACGACGACCCCGCGCCGGCCCGGCTGGTGAACGACGCTGTTCGCGCCGAAGGCGGGGACGTCAGCAGGTCCGACGGGTAGTGCCGCAGCTCGTCGCTGATGCCGGCGGTGGGCAGCGGCGAACCCTCCAGCGCCACCCCGGGCCCGGCCGTCGCCACCAGCTCGCGCCAGCCGATGCGGTCGTCGCGGAACGTGAACGCCATGGCCACGTCGCCGAGGGCGGCCGGTGCGGAGAGTGTGCACGAAAGGCGGCTCGTCGAGAGGCCGCCGGCCCCGGGCGCCGAGGCGAACGATGAGGACGCCACAGTCCACGCGACCGGCCGGCCGGACACGGTCACCGTGAACGTCGACGCCGCGGAAGCACAGGTCGGCGCCGGGTCCTGGAGGGTGGGCAGTTCGGCGATGTCGGCCACCACCACCGCGTCCAGGCGGTCGGGGTGCACGGTCAGCGCCGCGTACGTGTTGACCGAGAAGTTGCCCAGCGGGTGCGCCGACGCCGGCCCGGCCGGCAGCAGCAGGACGGCCCCGATGACCAGGGCCAGCAGGATGGCAGCGCGCTTCATCGGTGGGCCTCCAGGGCGGCCAGGGCGCGGGCCGCGGTGGGTCCGTCGGCGGGGGAGAAGTGCGGGTTGAGCGAACGTGTTCGCCGGAGCTGGACGAGCGCCGACGACCGGTCACCCAGGGTGAGTGAGATCTGGGCGAGATGCCAGGTGTACGCCGCTGAGGACGGCGCCGCGGCCACCGCGCGGCGGGCGTACCCGAGGGCGGCCTTGTCCTGTCCGGACTGGTGGAGGGCCTGGGCCAGGGCGTCGGCCACGTCGGGGAAGGGGCGCCGGGCGAACTCGGCGCGGGCCAGCCGCACGGCCGTGGCCTGGTCACCGCGAGCGAGCGCCAGCTGGGCGCCGGTCAGGTCGTCGCGGCCGCCGTTGGCCTGGAAGACGCGGTGCGCGGCGTCGGCCAGGTCGAGCTGCCGAGACGGGTCCTGGCCGGCCAGGCGCAGCAGCTGGGCGTACTCGAGGAGGGTGTCGGGGGTGGGGGTCCGGGCGGCCACCTTGGCCGCGTCGGCCAGCGCGGGGGCCAGCAGGCCGCGGGCGGCCAGAACGCGGGCGCGGCCCCGCAGCAACGGCTGGTAGTGGGGTTCCGCGGCCAGCCCGGCGTCGAGGTGGGCGGACGCGCCGGCCAGATCGCCCCGGCTGAACGCCAGGTCGGCGAGCTGGCCGCGGCAGAACGCGATGTCCGCCGGGTCGGCCGCCGCGGCCAGGGCCTGCTCCATCAGCGACGACGCCCGGTCGAGCGAGCCGCGCAGTTCCAGGTCGTAGGAGGCCCGAGCATACGCGGCCAGGCCGGGCCGCAGGTCGAGCATCTTCTGGATCGCCGCCGTGGCGCCGGCCCGGTCGCCGAGCTGGGTCAGCGCGTCGGCCAGCACACCGAACGCGTTCGCGTCGTACGCGTTCGTCCGCAGCGCTCGCGTCGCGTAGGTGCGCGCCGCCGCGAAGTCGTGCCGGGCGTTGGCCAGGGCGCCCAGGCCGACCAGCGCGTCGGGGTTGTCCCGCACCGCCAGTGAGCGTTCGAGGGCGCCTTCGGCCCGGGGATACAGCGACGGGTCGGCGGTGATCCGGGCCCGTTCCACGTACGCGACGCCGAGCGCCGCCCAGGTCTGATGGTCGCGGGGCAGCTCGCGCAGCCGGTCCTGGGCCCGGGCGATGGCCTGGGCCTGCCGGTCGGCGGGCGCTGCCGCGGGGGCAGCACCCGCCGTCCGGACGACCGGCGGCGTCTCGCGCAGGCCGAGGATCGCACCGGCCGCGAACACGGCCAGGGCGGTCACCGACACGATCGACACAATCCGCAGGTGGTGACGCATGACGTCGCTGTCTCCTCAGACCCGGGCCCGGCGGCGCAGCCAGGCGAGGACGACGAGGAACAGGACGACGGCCACGGCCCCGACCGAGAGAGCCACGATCAGCCACCTGTCCCGGGACGAGTCCTGGTCGGCCGAAGCAGGCTTGAGGGCGACGGGCCCGGGCGCGGAGGACGCCGACGGGCCGGTCGCGGCGGGCGGTTCGGTCGCCACGACCGGCGACCGGTTGCTGTTGACGGCGCCCATGTTGGGCAGCGCGACGTACGGGAAGGACGCGCCGAACTGCTGGTCGTTGGCGTCCACCTTGTCGCCGGCGGCCAGCGCGTCGACCAGCTTGCCGGTCTGCGCCGCGCCCTCGACCGCCTGGATCGAGATGTCGACGGCGTCGTCGGTGAGCCGCCGCCCGTTCGGGAAGCCCTGCAGGTCGCCGCCGAGCACGCCGAGCCGGTTGGGTGTGGCCGCGACCGGCACGCCCAGGTTGAGCCGCAACATCTCGGACGGCCGGAACCGGCTCGCCCGCACGTCCTTGTTGTTGAGCTGCGAGTTGAGGTCGGCCTTGATCGGACCGTTCGCCTTGGTGGTGATGCCGGTCAGGAAGATCTCGACCAGGTCGTTACGCGGTGTCGCCGGCGCCGGGATCTGATAGATGCCCTGGATGAGCTTGGGCAGTTCCGGGTCGGTGACACGCTGGACGACGGCGGGGATGCCGGCGTCCTTGTCGGGCGAGATCGAGTTGAACGCGTCCTTCAGGCCGGCGGGTACGACCACCTCGTTGACCAGCGGGTTGCCCAGACGCGACACCTGCACCCGGTCGTTGGTCAAAGCGGAGTCGCCGGTGATCCGCACCCGGTTGCGCTCGGTCGTGGTCCACACGCCGATCACCGGATTCCGCTGGGCGTCACCCTTGAGGGCGACGTCCTTGAACGGCACCTGGAGCGCGAGCGTGTTCACGTTGTAGCCGGCCAGCGTGTCCTGACCGGTCCCGCTGAGGTCCCCGCCGTACAGCAGGTCGAAGACCCGCAGGTCGAGGAAGAACGGGTCGTCGGCCTGGCCGGCGTAGAGCTTCCAGCCGCCGGGCAGCCCGACCGTGGCCTGGTCACGCAGTGTCTGGTAGTTGGGCATGGACGCGGCGCCGGTCCACGACGGCGCGACCGGCGCGTCCTTGATCCGCGTCTTGAAGGGCTGCCCGTCGAACGACGACTGGAGCGTGTACGTCTGCCGGAACAGCAGGTTCTCGTCGTCGAGCGAGGTGACCGGGCCGTTGTTGTAGAGGAACGTCTGGTTGCCACGCTTGTCGACGTTCTTGAAGGTCCAGCGGAACACGGCGTCGGCCTTGGCGTCGCCGTCGCTGTCGACATTGATCTTGTACGCGGCGTCGGTCGCGAACGGGTAGAAGTTCGGACCGCCGTTCGGCTCCTCGAACGGGATCCAGTTGGCGATCATGGTGACGTAGCCCGGCCGGTCCGGGCTGACGAACGCGTACAGGTCGGTGTTGTCCGCGGCCGGGTCGCTGGCGATCAGCGGCGCCTCGCGGTGGCTGGACGCGGTGCTCGTCGACGGGCCGAGTCCGCCGATCGCGCCGGCCAGCACCAGGCCGGTGGCGGCGAGCGCCGCGGCGGTGCGCTTTCGTCGTGTGGTCATTCTCTGTCCTCCCCCAAGGTGGTCGTGCGGGAGGACTTCGCCGCGGCGCGCGTACCGGATCGGTGAGGGTCGGGTTCCGGTCACTCACCCATCCGGGCCGCCGCGGGCTCCGAAACAGGTCTTGATGCGGTACTTCGGCGCACGGTGAGCGCGGGGCCGAGCAGGGTCGATTCGGGTACGGGCGCACCGTCCAGTTTGCGCATCAAGAGGAAGACGGCCTGCCGTCCCACCTCCTCGGCCGGGATCAGCACCGCGGTCAGCGGCGGCCACGCGTTCTCGGCCACCTGGTCCGGGCAGATCGCCACCACCGACACGTCGTCCGGCACGCCCCGTCCCAGCCGGGGCAGCACCGCCAGGACGTGGGCGAGCGCCTCCTCGTTGTGCACAACCAGTCCGGTGACGTCCGGAACGTCCATCAGCAGCTGTTCCACGGCTGCCCGCGCGTCGTCCGGCGATTCGCCGCAGGGCCGCGCGGTGGCCGTGATCCCCAGCCGCTCGGCCGCGTCGAGGAACCCGGCCCGGGTCCGGCGGGCGAACCCGGTGTCGCGCTGGTAGACCACCGGCGGCGCCCCCAGCAGCGCGATCCGGGTGTGCCCGAGTTCGGCCAGGTGTTCGGCGCAGCGTGCCCCGGCCCGGTGGAAGTCGAGGTCGACGCAGGTCAGCCCGGTCGGGTCGGCGGGAAATCCGATGAGTACGGAGGGCCGGCCGAGTTCCCGCAGCACCGGCACCCGGGCGTCGGACATCTCCACGTCCATCACCAGCACGCCGTCCACCATGGCGCTGGCCGCGATCCGCCGTAGCCCGGCCGGCCCCTCGTCCGCGGTCATCAGCAGCACGTCGTGCCCCGCCTGCCGGGCCGCGGTGACCACGGCGGTCACCAGCCGCATCAGGACGGGCAGGTGCATGCCGGTCCGCAACGGCAGGACCAGGGCGATCACGTTGGCCCGTCGGCTGGCCAGCGCCCGTGCCCCGGCGTGCGGGTGGTAGCCGAGCTCGGCGATGCTGGCCAGGACCCGCTGCCGGGTGGTCGTCGAGATGGCCCGCTTGCCGGAGAGCACGTAGGAGACCGTGCTGACCGCGACGCCGGCGTGCCGGGCCACGTCGGCGATCGTCACCATGTCGGCGCGCTTCCCGTCCGGACGGGCCATCAGGCCGCCCCTCGGCCGAACTCCAGCGCGCTGACCCGTACCCCCGGTTGGTCGAAGACCAGGAACAGATCGTGCCGGCCCGCGCCGTCGAGGGTCTGCACCACATCCGCGTAGCGGTACGGGTCGCCGGTCGCGGGCACGTCGATCGTGGCGAGGAGCCGGCCGGTGAGCGGATCGTCCAGCCGCAGTTCGAGGCGGGCGTCCCGGTCCGGCGCGGCGGCCCGGACCCGCACCCGGCTCACCCCGGCCCCGAGGTCGACGTGGTGGAAGGCCACCCAGGCGCCGGCCAGCCGCGCCTCCACCACGTCGCCGTCGGTGCGGGTCTCGTCGGCCAGCCGCGTACCGAACTGGTCGTCGCGTGTCGCGGCCGCGAGCGGACCGGCCCGATCACGCACCTCCTCGCCCCGCACCGACAACGCCGCGCAGAGCGTGATGTCGGTGCTGGAGCGCCCGATCATCACCGAGTGCCGGGCCGTCTCCACGGTCATCCGGCCGCGGGTGACGTCGAAGTGCGCGAGGTCGGCCGCCCGCAGCTCGAAGGAGACGGTGGCCCGCTGGCCGGGCTCGAGGCGTACCCGGCGGAAGTCGCGAAGCTGCCGCAACGGCTGCCGGACCCGGGACCGGCGCCGGCGGGTGTAGAGCTGGACGACCTCGGTACCGGCCCGATCACCGACGTTGACCACCTCGGCCAGCACCGTGACGACCCCGCCGGCGTCCGTCTCGGCCCGGCTGAGGCGCAGGTTCTCATGGGCGAAACGGGTGTAGCCAAGCCCGTGGCCGAACGGGAACTGCGGCGTCCCCCGGAAGTACAGATAGGTCGACTCGCTGCCGATGATGTCGTAGTCCAGCAGGTCGGGCAGTTCGGCCGCGTCCCGGTACCAGGTCTGGGGCAGGCGCCCGGTCGGTTCGTCGGCGCCGAGCAGGATCTCCGCCAGGGCCGCCCCGGCTTCCTGCCCGCCGTGCGCCGACCACAGCACCGCGGGCACATCGTCCGGCAGCGCGTAGGGATAGCTGCTGGTCAAGGCCAGGACCGTGCGCGGATTGGCGGCCAGCACCGCTTCGAGCAGGACCTGCTGCGCCGGTGGCAGGGCCAGATCGGCGCGGTCCTCGGTCTCGCGTCCGGCCACCATCGGATGGTTGCCCAGCGCCACGATCGCCACGTCGGCGTCACGGGCCGCCGAGGCCGCCAGCGCCGGCCCGTCGACGATCAGCGAGGCGGTGAACGCCGTGGCCTCGTCGACGGTGGGCGCGGCGGCCCGGAGGGGCGGGAGCGCGCCGGGGGAGAAGGTGACCCAGCGATCGAGGGCCACGTTGCGCAGGCGCACCTCGTCGCCGGTGCGGCGCGCCTCGAAGGTCTCGCGCACCACCCACTCGCCCGGTCCGGCGCTGTCGTCGGTCAGCACCCCGTCCGGGCCGGCCCGCAGGTAACCGCCGGCGGGGGAGCGGAAGGTCAGGACGCCGCCGCCCCAGTCGAGCACGTCGAAGCGGCCGGCCTCGGCCGTACCGGATCGCAGGACGATCCGGTCGCAGCCCTCGACGAAGGTGGCCGACGGCAGGGCGGAACGCAGCGTGGTCGCGTACGGCAGGGTGCCGCTGTACCAGTCGGTCAGCACCGTGCCGGCGAGCGGCCCGATCACCGCGAGCCGTGCGCCCGGCGGCAACGGCAGCAGCGCCCCGGAGTTGCGCAGCAGCACGACACTGCCGCGGGCGGCGAGCCGGGCCAGGTCGCGGTGCTCGGCGCAGTTGATCACGTCGCCGGAGACGGCGGCGTACGGATCGGAGCCCGGCGGGTCGAACTCGCCCAGCCGGACCCGCACGGTCAGGATCCGCCGCGCCGCGGCGTCCACGTCGGCCTCGTCGATCAGCCCACGCGAGAGCGCCTCGGTGAGCCGGTCGACGGTCGGCCTCGGATCGGCGTCGTCCTCGGTGAAGCAGTCGACCCCGGCCCGCAGCGCCGCGCCGAACGCCGCCGCGTGGTCGGGCAGATAGCCCTGGTCGCGGTGGATGTTGCCGCCCGCGCCGGCGTCGCCGACCACCATCACCTCGGGCAGCGCCGAGCGGATCAGCGGGCTGAGGTGGGCGGGACGGCCGTTGACCAGGTTGTACGACGCCATCACGGCGACCGCGGCGTCTGCGGCCAGGGGCGCTCGGAAGGCCGGCAGCTCGTACTCGTGGAGCACCCGCGGCGGCAGGTCGCTGGACGTACGCGAGCGGTCGGTCTCGTTGTTGTAGCCGAGGAAGTGCTTGAGGGTCGGCGCGGTTCGCAGGACGCGCGGGTCGTCGCCACGCAGGCCGCGCGCGTACGCGGTGCCCATCACGCCGGTCAGCCAGGGGTCCTCGGCGTACCCCTCCTCGTTGCGCCCCCACCGCGGGTCGCGCAGCGGATTGACCACCGGCGCCCACACGTTGAGGCCGACCCGCTCGGGGTCCTTGTGGTGCAGCGCCCGCACCTCGGCCCCGGTGGCCTCGCCGACCAGCCGGACGAGGTCCGGATCCCACGTGGCGCCGAGCCCTACGGCCTGCGGGAACACGGTGGCCGGCCCGAGCCAGGCCACCCCGTGCAGCGCTTCGGTCCCGGTCCGGAAAGGCGTCAACCCCAGCCGGGGCACGCCCACCTGATGCTGATGCAGCAGCCCGATCTTCTCCGGCAGCGTGAGCCGCGCCAGCAGGTCGGCCACCCGGTCGGCGACGGGCCGGTCGGGGTCCCGGAAGCTCCCGGGCGCCGGGTCGTTCATGCCGCGCCACCCCTCGTCGAAGCGCTTCGATGAGACTGTGAAGAAAACTCCGCCGACGGTTACACCCGTGTTACGCGGAGTCCTCCGAGGTTGGCACCGGACATCGACGCCGGTCAAGACCTCCAGCGGCATCCATCGATATTTTCTTAAACGGTTAAGTCTGGTCAGCCGAGGCGGCCGTGCAGGGCGTCCGTCAGCCGGGTCACCGCGTCGTCGGGTAGCTCGCCGCCGCTGTTCAGCGTCTCCACCACGATCTCCTGGAAGACGCTGCTGAAGAGCGCGTAGTGCGGCGTGTCGGGCCGCGACTTGGCCTCGTTCAGCGCCTGCAGGAGGACCGGCGCGTACGGGCGTTTCCGCCGGACCTCCGGATCGTCGTAGACCGCGGACCGGGTGGCCGCCAGCCCGCCCTGAGCGAACAGCTGCCTCTCACTGTCCTCACTGGTCAGGTATCGGACGAGCTCCTGCGCCACCTGCGGGTCGCGGGTGCCCGCGGCGACGGCCAGGTTCTGTCCGCCCAGCACACTGCGGCCCGGCAGTGGGCGCACGTCGAAGTCCTTCAGCGGCTTGTCCCCGGAGCGCAGCTGACCATAGGCCACCGGCCAGTCGCGCATCAGCGGGGCCTCGCCGCGCCGGAAGGCGGTGCGGCCGGTGTCCTCCCGGAACTCCCGTGACCGCGGCGCGATGGCGGGCGGCAGGCCGTCCGTTCCCCGCAGTCCTTGAGCCAGCTGGCGCAGCCCGGCGCGCGCCTTCGTGCTGTCGATGACCACGAGGTTGTTCTCGGCGTCGTACACCTCGCCACCGGCCGACCAGATGGCCTCGAGCGCGCTGACCGTCAGCCCCTCGTACTGGGCCAGCGGGGTCACCAGGCCGCCCTGGAGCCCTGGCTGGGAGGTCCGCAGCGCGCGCACGTCGTTCGGCTGCGGGGGAAGGGTCTTCGGCAGCGCGTTCGTCGGCACGCTCGTGCGGAAGTAGAGCAGGCCGGCGTCGGTGTTGAACGGCAGCGCCCACAGCCGGCTGTCGAACTGGCAGGTGTGCAACGGAGCGCCGAGGAACCCGGCGATGTCGGTGGTCTCGTCCAGGGCCCGGATGTACCCGGCGGTGGCGAACTCGGCCGTCCAGGTGACGTCGAGGTTGTAGATGTCGATGCCGGGATTGTCGGACTGGGCCCGTGACACCATCTCGCTGTGCTGAGCGTCGGAGCTGGTGGAGAGGTTCTCCAGTCGCGCCGGGGTGCTCGGGTGCGCGCGGTTCCACTGGTCGACCAGCGCCTGCCGCTGACCACCGATGCTCTCGTCGGCGCCGGTGAGGATCACCATCTCGGCGCCGGTGAGGGGCGAGGGATCATCGTGGACGAGGCCACGGGCGTAGACCACGAAGACCATCGCCAGGACTCCGGTGGCGAACCAGGCGAGCGCGTGCGCCAGGGTGCGCCACCTCGGTGTGCTGATCACCGTCCACCCCACAGGGTCGCGAAGAGCTGGGCCATGGTGGCGTCCGCCTTTCCCGGGCTGGTCTCCAGGCACTCACCTCGTGCCGCGTCGGTCAGCAGGCGGAGGCCGTTCTCCGTCCCGCCCGCACCCTCGCAGCGCGCGTCGCCGGTGGCGATCACATAGAGCCGCGTACCGGAGGCGCCGGTCCGGCGGCGCACCTCGGTCTCCATCTGCTTCAGGGTTCGATCACTGCTGGTGTCCTCGCCGTCGGTCAGCACGACCAGGGCACGGATGCGCTTGTCGTCGCGACCGCCGGCGACCTCGTCCAGTCCGCCGAGGATCGTGGCGTACAGCGGTGTCGCCCCGGCCGGCCGGGCCGTGCGCAGCCCGGCGGCGATCGCGCTGCGCTGTGGCAACGTGCCCGGCGCGAGCCCGACCAGCTCCGGCGAGCGCCGGCCCCGCTGGGCCGGGAAGGTCCACAGCCCGAACTCGTCGTTCGGGCCGAGATGGCCGAGCGACTCCAGCACGCCTTGGGACGCCACGCTGAACCGGGTGGCTTCGCCGGGCCCGGTGCGGGCCGCCATCGAGCCGGACGAGTCGACCGCGAGCAGAACCCGGCCGGACAGCTTGGCCTGGAGGTGCACCCGCAGCATCTCGTTCAGGGCGATCGGCACGCAGGCGTTGCGCTCCAGCGGGGTGCAGCCGGGCAGCGGGGGATCGAGCCCGGCCTGGCTGAGCTGCGGCCGGGCGTTGTCGCTGAGCAGCCAGGTGAGCAGCCCGTCGGCCGCCTCGGCGTGCCGGGTGCCGCTCCAGGTGAACCGCACGAACGGCAGGTCGAGCGCCGGGCCCTCGAGCACCGGAGGCGCGGCGTCCGCGTCCGGCGGTGAGGCGGGCCGGTCCGGGCAGCCGGGGCCCAGCGGCTTGCCGGCGACCATGCGCCGCCAGGTGCGGAGGCTGGTGAGGACGGCCGCCGGGGTCTGGCCGCGACGCAGGTACGAGCACAGCAGGCTCACCTCGTCGGTGCTGGACGGCGTGGAGCCGGCGATGATCTGCTCGCGCCGCCGCGCCTCGGTGTCGCCGACGAGACCGGTCCGCTCGTCCTGCAGGTAGCCGGCCGAGGCCAGCAGCCCGGCCGCCGACGACTCCGGATCGGCGGCGGCCAGCGTGGGACGCGGCCGGGCCAGCACCGCCTCGACCAGGCCGGGCAGGGTCGCCGTCTCGTCGCGGGCGGCCGCCGGGCCGGCCAGCACGATCGGCGAGGACGCGACCGACGTGACGTCGCGCAGCGGGGCCACCAGCCGGCCGTTGGCGGTCAGCTCGGGCGGCAGCGTCTTGGCCAGGATCTCGCGGACCTTGCGCACGTCGACCGTCGAGTCGGGCAGCCACACGTCGGGGCGCGGCCCGAAGTCGATGAGCGGATGCTCGGTGCGCGAATCGACCCAGCCGCGGGCGAGGGCGCCACCGACGGACGCGGCGCCCGCCGCGTAGACGTACGGGAACACCGTCGGGCAGCCGTCGTCGGCGGTGGCCCGGGCGTAGGCCTCGGTGACCTCGCGGATCGCCTGAAGCCCTTCGGGCGAGGTGAGAACGCGCAGCTCGGTGGCGTGCGGACAGATCTCGTCGGGGGTGATCTCGATGATGGACACGACCGCCACGGTGAGGACCAGCACCCCAGCCGCGCCGAACGCGATCATCCTCTGCCGGCCCGAGACGATCCCGCGTAGGCGGCCCAGCGCCTTCCGCGTCTTCTCGGGATTATTCACCATCGGCTGAAGAATGACGCCGGCCATCGCGCCGATCAGCACGTACACGTTGTTGCCGGACTTCTGATAGGCGAACGCGGCGATCGTGGCGACGACGATCAAGAAGGTGCTGAAGAGCACGCGAAAAAGCAACGTCCCTTTCGGTTCGTCCGTCTCGTCAGGCACGGCCCCGCCCTTCGCCGGCCGCGGCC
Organism: Actinoplanes sp. NPDC051470; assembly: GCF_040682035.1. Classification (NCBI taxonomy): domain Bacteria; kingdom Bacillati; phylum Actinomycetota; class Actinomycetes; order Micromonosporales; family Micromonosporaceae; genus Actinoplanes; species Actinoplanes sp. NPDC051470. The sequence continues at coordinate 253,661 of NZ_JBFBAA010000010.1, read as the reverse complement.
CCGACCGGCGACCGCGTCCATATCGGACCTCAGTATAGGTTCGGCGGCCAAGCGCGGGCGCCCGTGACAGGTTCAGGACGGCAGGGCGCCGGCCTCGAGATTCTCCAGGGCCAGCGCCGCCGCGCCGGTCGCCACGGCGGCCGGGTCCATGATCGACACGGTCAGCTTGGCCTCGGCCTCGACGGCGGGGAGCAGCCACGGCGCGAGGTCGGTGAACGTGCCGCCGAGCACCACCGCCCGCGGGTCGAGCAGGTCGCTGAGCAGCGAGACGGCCTGGCCGAGGCGGCGACCGGCCGTGGTCAGGGCGGCCAGCGCGGTGGGGTCGCCCGCCCCGGCCATCGTGGCCAGGCGCGCCAGCTCGGGCGCGTAGTCGGTGATCGGTCCGTCGTCGGCGGCGTCCGGCAGCGCGGCCCGGATCAGGGCGGGCAGCCCGGCGTACGCGTCCAGGCAGCCGTGCCGCCCGCAGCGGCAGAGCGGCCCGCCGGGCTCGAGCTGGAGGTGCCCCACCCGCCCGGCCCGGCCGCGGTCGCCGCGCACCAGCCGGCCGCCGGCGATGATCCCGGCGCCCACCCCGGCCCCGCCGAGCAGCGCGATCAGGTCGGGCGCCCCGGCGTGCGTCCCGGATCGGTGCTCGGCCACCACGGCGAGGTTCGCGTCGTTCTCGATCATCACGTCGTACGCCGGGTCGTGCAGCGCCTTGGCCAGGGCCGGCCGCAGGTCGAGGTCGGCCCAGCCGAGGTGGGGCGCGAAGCGGACGGTGTCGTCGGCGGCCACCGCCCCGGGGACGGCGACGGTCAGACCGAGGATGCGCCGCCCCTGACCGGTGAGCTTGGCCGTGACCCGCCCGGCCAGGGCGGCCACCGCCGACTCGGGACGCCCGGCGGGGGTGCCCAGGCCGGGGAACGAGCGCCGCCACGACAGCAGCCGCGAGCCGCTCAGGTCGACCGCGACCGCGGTCAGGTAGTCGACGGCGACCTCGATGCCGACCGCCGCGAACGGGCGGCCCTCCAGGGCGAGCAGCGAGGCGGGGCGGCCGATGCGGTTGCCGGCCGGGCCGGTCTCGCGCAGCAGACGCCGGTCCAGCAGCTCGCCGACCAGGCTGGTGACGGTCGCCTTGTTCAGCCCGGTGGCGGAGGCGACGTCCGTGCGGGAACACGGCGCGTGCACCCGCACATGCCGGAGCACCGCCGCCAGGTTGGTCGCCCGCACGTCGGTGAGGCTCGAGATCACCCTGTTCCCGCCCATCCGCTCATCATGCCGCATCGGAGATCGACGCCCCTTGTCCATCCTAGTACCGGGGGATAGTTTGTTTGGTTACAAGCCAAACTAAGTCCGAGTCAATCGAGGTTCGGGTCGATCGAGGCCCGGGCCATCCGAGGTCGAGGAGAGCGCCGTGACGTCACGACGGACGTTCCTGGGGGTGGCCGCCTCGGTGGCCGGCGCGGGGCTGCTGGGCGGCTGCGGGGAGAAGAGCACCCGCGGCGGCGCCACCCAGCAACTCGACAAGCTGTCCTCGCTGATACCGGCGGCCAAGGACCCGGGCCTGAGCATCCCGCCGCCGGACGTCGTCGGCACCCGGCCGGTGGCCGACGGCTACACCAGGTTCCCGGCCACCCTGGTCGACGCGATCAGCGAGAAGCCCGGCCGTGGCGGCTCGGCGATCCGGGCGATCACCCCGGTCTGGGGCCCGGCGCCGCCCGCCGGCCGGAACAACTCTTACCTGGTCGCGATCAACGACGAACTGGGCGTGCCGGTCGAGTTCAGCGTCCAGGACGGACTCCAGTACGCCGACAAGATCGGTGCGCTGCTGGGCGCCCGGGACGTCCCCGACCTGCTCTGCGTGCCGCAGTGGGAGGTGGCCAAGCTGGCCCGGTTCGCCGACGCCACCAACGCGCTGTTCGAGGACCTCACGCCGTACCTGCAGGGCTCGAAGGTCTCGGCCTATCCGATGCTGGCGACCTTCCCGGCGGGGGCGTGGCGCAACGCCTGCTGGAACGAGAAGCTGATGTCGGTGCCGAACCCGACCGACGGCCCGTTCCCGTGGGTGATGTTCCACCGGCGCGACCTGTTCACCAAGCTGGGCCTGAAGCCGCCGGCGACGATCGACGAGCTGTACCGCCTCGGCAAGGAGATCACCAAACCGAACCAGGGCGTGTGGGCGTTCAGCGACGTGTTCGCGATGATCCAGATGTATTTCAGGTCGCCGGGTACGAAGGACGGCTGGCGCCGCCGGGCCGACGGCACACCGGAGTTCAAGTACGAGACGCCGGAGTTCAAGGCGGCCGCCGAGTTCATGGCCAAGCTCTACCGGGACGGCCTGATCCACCCGGACATCGTGGCCAGCCGCGGCGCCGACATGAAGCAGCTGTTCCAGAGCGGCAAGATCCTGATCACCCAGGACGGCATGGGCGCGTGGCAGCCGATGCAGGCCGAGCAGCAGAACGTGACGCCCGGCTTCGACGTGCAGCCGCTGCCGCTGTTCTCGGCCACCGGCGGCGACCCGCTGGCCTGGGGCGACGACGAGCCGATCTCGTACACGTTCGTCAAGAAGGGCCTGCCCAAGGACCGGGTCGAGGAGATCCTCCGGGTGATCAACTGGTGCTCGGCGCCGTTCGGGACCACCGAGTTCCAGCTCCGCGAGTTCGGGGTCGAGGGCAAGCACCACACCCGGAAGGCCGAGGGCCCGGTGAAGACCGACCTGGGCTTCAAGGAGATCGCCAACCAGTACTTCTTCATCAGCGGCCGGCGGCCGGTGGTGCAGCCGACACCGCAGACCCCCAAGTACGTGCCGGACATGCTCGGTTACTCCAACCAGACCGTCAAATACCTGGAGAAGGACCCGTGGGACGGACTCAAGCTGGAGATGCCGGCTCGGTACAAGTCGGGGATGACCCCGTTCGAGGACAAGCTCACCGACCTGGTGCGGGGCCGGCGCCCGTTCAGCGACCTGGACGCGATCGTCAAGGAGTGGCGCGCCGGTGGTGGCGACGAGGCCCGCGAGCTGATGGGCAAGGCACTCGCCGACGCGGGTCGATAAGAAGAGACTGGCCCTTCCTGGTCATGGTCGCGCCGGGATTCCTGCTCCTGCTCGTCTTCCACTACCTGCCGGTGCTCGGCAACGTGGTCGCCTTCCAGGACTACAACCCCTACTCCGGCGACAGCGCCCTGGCCGCGCTGGCCGGCAGCCCGTTCATCGGCCTGGAGAACTTCCGGATCCTGTTCGCCGACCCGGCGTTCTGGGACGCGGTGGTCAACACGCTGTCGATCACCGCGTTCCAGCTGGTGTTCTTCTTCCCGCTGCCGGTCGTGCTGGCCCTGGTGCTGCACAGCGTCATGTCGCCGCGGATCCGCAACTTCGTCCAGACCGTCGTCTACCTGCCGCACTTCTTCAGCTGGGTGCTGGTGGTGACGTTCTTCGTGCAGATGCTCGGCGGCGCCGGGCTGCTGGCCCAGGAGCTGCGGGACGCCGGGATCAGCCCGCCCGAGATCATGTCCAACCCGCAGACGTTCATCGTGCTGGTCACGGCCGAGGCGGTCTGGAAGGACGTGGGCTGGGGCACGATCGTCTTCCTGGCCGCGCTGAGCACGATCGACACTGATTTGTACGAGGCGTCCGCGGTCGACGGCGCCGGCCGGTGGCGCCGGATGTGGCACATCACGCTGCCCGGGCTGCGGCCGGTCATCGTGCTGCTGCTGATCCTGCGGCTCGGCGACGCCCTGACCGTCGGCTTCGAACAGTTCCTGCTCCAGCGGGACGCGGTCGGGCGGCAGGCCGCCGAGGTGCTCGACACGTTCGTCTACCACCAGTCCATCGTCACGGCCGACTACGGGCTGGGCGCGGCGGCCGGGCTCTTCAAGGCGGCCGTCGGGCTGATCCTGATCCTGGTCGCCAACCGGCTGGCCCACGCGCTCGGCGAATCGGGGGTGTACCGCCGCTCATGACCATCACCACGAGAAGGCCGGCCTGGCAGGAGAAGCCCACGGTCGCCGGCCAGGCCACCAAGGGAACCGTGCTGACCGGCGTCGTCATGGCCGTCGTCCTGCCGCTCTGGGTGGTGCTGGTGACCAGCCTGTCGTCCCGGGAGACGATCACCGCGGCGGGCGGGCTGGTCGTCGTACCGCGCGGCATCGACCTGTCGGCGTACAAAATCATCTTTGCCGGCGGCCAGATCACCCGGGCCCTCGCGGTCAGCGCGACCGTCACCCTGCTCGGCACCGCGGTCAGCCTGGTGGTCACCGTGCTGGCGGCGTACGGCCTGTCCCGGCCCGGCACGCTCGGCCACCGGTTCCTGCTCTTCTACTTCCTGATGACCTTCCTGATCTACCCCGGCATGGTCCCGAGCTACCTGGTGGTGACCGGGCTGGGCCTCAAGGACAGCCTGTGGTCGCTGGTGCTGCCCAGCGCGGTCAGCGTGTTCAACCTGGTCGTGGTGCGGGCGTTCTTCCAGAACCTGCCCGGCGAACTGCTGGACAGCGCGCGGATCGACGGCGCCGGGGAGTTCCGCATCCTGTGGCGGATCGTGCTGCCGCTGTCCAAGGCGGTGGTCGCGGTGGTCGGCCTGTTCTACGCGGTCGGCTACTGGAACGTCTGGTTCTCGGCGCTGCTCTACATCGACGACAACAACAAGTTCCCGATCCAGCGGGTGCTCCAGAGCTTCATCCTGGCCGGGATGACGCCACAGACCTCGGGTGTCGCGGCCGGCACGGCGCTGCCGCCCACGCTCGCGGTGAAGATGGCCGTCGTCGTGGTGACCGTACTGCCGATCGCCTGCGTCTACCCGTTCATCCAGCGTCACTTCACCCGGGGCGTGCTCGTCGGCGCCGTCAAGGGCTGAAGGCTTTGCTCTGGTACGGCGGGGACTACAACCCCGAGCAGTGGCCGGTTTCCACGCGCCGGGAGGATGCCGCGCTGATGCTTTCCACCCGCCGGGAGGATGCCGCGCTGATGCTTTCCACGCGCCGCGAGGATGCCGCGCTGATGCTTTCCACCCGCCGGGAGGATGCCGCGCTGATGCGGGAAGCCGGCGTCACGGCCGTCACCGTGGGTGTGTTCTCGTGGTCGTCCCTGGAACCCCGTCCCGGTGAGTACGACTTCGCGTGGCTCGACGAGACGATGGACCATCTCGCCGACGCGGACATCGGCGTCGTCCTGGCCACCCCGACCGCGTCGCCGCCGCTGTGGTTCTCGCTCCTTTCTCCCGAGTCCCTTACGGTCGAAGCCGACGGGACGCGGCTCAGCCACGGGAGCCGGGACACCTACTGCGCCAGCGCGCCCGCCTACCGGGCCGCCGCCCGGGACATCGCGTCGGCCCTGGCCACCCGATATGCCCGCCACCCGGCCCTCGCCCTCTGGCACGTGCACAACGAGTACGCCACCGCCTGCCACTGCGACCTGGCCGCCGCCGCGTTCCGTCGCTGGCTGAACGCTCGTTACCGGTCGCTGGACGCCCTGAACGACGCGTGGTGCACCGCGTTCTGGAGCCAGCGTTACACCGAGTGGGAGCAGATCCTGCCGCCGCGCGCCACGCGCTACCTGCCCAATCCGGGGCTGCTGCTCGACTTCCGGCGCTTCACCTCGGACGAGCTGCTCGGCGCCTATGTGGAGCAGCGCGAGGTTCTGCGGGCGGCCAACCCGGCGGTGCCGATCACCACCAACTTCGTACTCGGCGGCTGGGTGCCGGTCGACCATGCCCGCTGGGCCCGCGAGGTCGACATCGTGGCGATCGACCACTACCCGTCCGACGCCGGGCTTGAGGGGGAACACCAGGCGGCGTTCGCGGCCGACCTGGCCCGTGGCTGGGCGCGCGGCGCGGCGGGTGGTGCCTATACGCGCTCAGAGCGGCAGGGTAGCTCGGCCGGCTCGGGTGTTGCCTTTACGCGCTCAGAGCAAAGGGGCGGCGGCGGGGAGGGCTGGCTGCTGATGGAGACGGCGCCGAATCTGATCTACACGCCGGGGCGGATGCATGTGAAGGAGCCGGGGCGGATGGAACGGCAGGCGCTCGCCGCGGTGGCCCGCGGGTCGGCGGGCGCGATGTACTTCCAGTGGCGGGCGCCGCGCGGCGGGGCGGAACGGTTCCATTCCGCGCTGGTGCCGCATGCCGGGCCGGAGAGCCGGGTCTTCCGGGAGGCGGTCGCGCTGGGCGCCCGGTTGCGGGAGGTCGCACCGGCGGCGGCCTGCTCGGGGTGCGGGTGGAGGAGTTCCATCCGATGCCGGCCGGCGCGACGGTCACGCTGGACGACGGCCGGGTCGGTGAGCTGTGGCGCGAGACCGTGCACGCCGCCGGGGCCGAGGTGCTCGCGCGCTACCCGGACGGCGGCCCGGCGATCACCCGGCACGTGGTTGGGGCGGGTGCGGTCTGGTATGTCTCGACCCGGCTGGCCGGCGGCTACGGCAGCCTGCTGGCCGAGGTGTGCGCGGAGGCCGGCGTCGAGCCCGTGGCGCCCGGTCTGCCGTCCGGTGTCGAGGCGGTCCGGCGCGGCGACCGGCTCTGGCTGCTCAACCACACGGACGAGGCGCATGAGGTGGCCGGGATCCGGGTGGCGGCCGGCGCGGTCGTCGTACACAAAGAGTAGTTTTCTCAAACCCGATGGCCGCCGTGGCCGCCCGCGAGCACCTACTGCACGAAGCGGGGCAGATGGTGGGCCAGCTGCCGCCGCCACGACGGCCAGTCGTGCGGCACGTCGTGCCCCCACAGGTCGAGCTCGTGCCGGATGCCCTTCTCGGCCAGCAGCCCGGCCATCCGCTTCGTCGCTTCCAGCGAGCCGGTGGTGTCCTCCCACTGCCCCTGCCCGCAGACCAGCAGCAGGGACAGCCGCGACCGCAACCACTCCAGGTGGTCGCCGTGCAGGTTGGCGATGTAGTCGGCCGGGTTGTTGAAGTACAGCGCGTCGCCCTGCTCTCCCCAGCCGCGCCAGGTGCGCGGGTCGTAGTTGCCCGAGAAGCACAGCGCCAGCGGGAACAGGTCGGCCCGCTTGAAGGCGAAGTTCAGCGCGTGGAAGGCGCCCAGCGAGCAGCCCAGGGTGATGATCTCGGAGGCGCCGGCCGAGTCGCCGGCGATGTGCGGCACCACCGCGTCCAGGATCCACGACTCGTAGAAGCCGTGCGCCCGGGCGCGGTCCTCCAGGGACAGGTGCCCGGCCGACCAGGTGCCCGCGTCGAACGACCCGACACAGTAGAGCTTCACCCGGCCCGCCTCGATCAGCGGCTCGACCGCGCCGACCATGCCCCGCTCGGCGAACTCGGCCGGATAGCCGCCCTCGCTGGGGAACACCAGGACCGGCCGCCCGTAGTGGCCGTACACGGCCACCGTTCCCCGGATTCCGGCGGACGTGGTCAACTCGGTCGCGTAGTGGCGCATGAACCGGTGTCTACCACCGCGGGCGCGCGCGAGCGAGTACGGTCACGGCTGGAAAGATCGCGGCGTACGGGGGACGGGTTTGGACACGGTGATCCTGGGGGCGGTACGAGCGCGCGCCGCCCAGTCGTTCATGGTGCTGGTCCTGGCCGGATTGCTGACCACCGCCGCCGTGGCCGCGCCGTGGTACGGGCTCACCGTCGCCTCCCGGGTGGCCGCCGCCGACGTGGCCGTCGCCCCGGCCGCCCAGCGGGTGCTCTCCACACGGATGCAGGGCACGATCAGCGGCAACGCCCGGGCCGGCCTGGACGAGTTCGGCCGCTCGGTCACCGGCACGCTGGTCATCCCCGGCGCCACCGCGCTGCTCGGCGCCGTCCGGCCGATGGTCTACCGCCCGGACACCACGAGCGCGGCCTCCTCGGCGGTGCCGGTCGCCTACCGCGACGACTTCTGCCGGCACGTACGGCTGAGCGGGTCCTGTCCGTCCGCGGCCGGACAGGCGGCGATCAGCGGCGACGCGGCCAAGCGGCTCAAACTGAAGGCCGGCGACCCGATCCCGGTCCGGCAGTCGCCCGGCAGCCCGCAGCTGCCCCTCACGGTGACCGCGATCTACCAGATCGACGATCCGTCCAGCGCCTACTGGGCCAACCCGGAGTTCCGGGCCCAGGCCAGCCTCGACCCGATCTTCACGGCGCTCGCCACCTTCGACGCGCCCCAGCTGGCCACACCGGTCTTCGCCGCCGACATCGACGTGCCCGAACCGCTGCTGCGCGGCGACAACGGCTACGACCTGCGGTCGGTGGTCAACGCCGCGAAGCCCGACCTGCTCGGCGACGGCATCGCGATCACCGACCCGACCCGGGACCTGCAACGGCAGGTCCGCGACGACCGCACGGCCGTGCTGGCCGGCCTGCTCATCGCGCTCGGCCAGGTGCTGCTGCTCGGCTGGATCGCGCTGGGCCTGGCCGGCCGGGCCACCCTGCCCGCCCGCCGCGACGACGTCGGCCTGCTCAAGCTGCGCGGCAACACCCGCGGCGACACGCTGCGGCTGACCTCCGGCCAGCACCTGCCACCCCTGGCCGCGGGCGTGCTGGCCGGCCTGCCGGTCGGCTTCCTGGCCGGGTGGCTGCTGGGCGGCGGCCTCCCGGTCCGCTCCGAGCTGTGGCTCGCCCTGCTCGGCACGCTCGGCGCCGCGCTGGTCGTGCTGCTGGTGGCGATGCTGGTGCTGGTCCTGGTGGACGCGGCCATGCTGCGCCTGCCGATCGTCACGTTGCTGCGCCGGGCCTCCACCAAACGCCGTGGCCGGGCCGCCGACGTCCTCGACCTGATCCTCATCGCCCTCGCCGTCGCGGCGGTCTACCAGGCCCGCAGCGGCGACAACCCGACCGGTCTCGGCGTGGTCGCGTCGGTCCTGACCGCCCTGGCCATCGCGCTCGTGCTGGCCCGGGTGCTGCGCTCGGTCACCGCCTGGGCCGGTGGGCTCGCCGTCCACCAGGGTCGGCTGCGCGCTGGCCTGGCCGCCGTGCAGGTGTCCCGGCAGCCCGCCGCCGACCGGGTGTTCGTGCTGGTCGCCACCGCGGTGGCGATGCTCGCGCTGGGGGCCGGGAGCCTGGCCGCGGCCGATCAGGACCGGAGCGCCCGGGCCGGGGTCGAGCTGGGCGCCGACCGGGTGCTGACCGTCGGCGCCGGCAGCACCACGCAATTCCTCGCCGCCGTACGCCGGGCCGATCCGGCCGGGCGTACGGCGATGGCGGTCCTGGTCGACCTCAACAGCAACCCGCCCATCCTGGCCGTGGACAGCTCCCGCCTCGCGTCGGTGGCCCGCTGGCGCACCGAGTTCGGGCCGGTCGCCGCGCTGCCCGCCGCCGTCGCCGAGGGCACGCCGGCCGATCCGCTGCCGCTGATCACCGGCGCCCGGCTGGAGCTGCGGCTGACCAACGGCCGGCCACTGCCCGCGCTGGTCAGCGTCACGCTCCAGCAGGAGAAGGACGGCTCGACGGTGGAGGCCAAGTTCGACAACATCCCGCGCGGCGAGCACACCGTGACCGCCGCGGTGCCGGCCTGCGCCACCGCGCCGGGCTGCCGGTTCGTCCGCTTCCAGCTGGCCACGCCGATCACCGAGACCGGCAAGCCCACGCCCGGTCCGATCGTCATCGAGGGGCTGCGCCAGCTCGGGCCGGATCGAGAGATCTTCGGCGCGGCGCAACTCGGCGACGTGAAGCGCTGGTTCACCGACATCAGCGGCGTGTCGCTCGAACTGAGCACGGCCGGCGGCAAGCTCTCGATGACCGCGCCGGACGCCGGCACCCAAGCCGCGGGCGACCGGGTGTACGCGGCCGAGATGCCCCGGCCGCTGCCGGTCGTGCTGGCCGGGCCGCCGCCGAAGGAGTGGCGCTACGACGACGCGGCCAGCCCGCGGTTCGGCGCCGGCGACAACCCGGTCAGCGTGGTGGCCGACGTGCCGGTGCTGCCGGCGCTGGGCACCGGCGGGATGATGGTCGACCTGGACGCGGCCCGGCGCACCGCGGCCGACGCCAACCTGGTCGGCGCCTTCCAGGTGTGGCTGGCCCCGGACGCGCCGGACACCATCGTGGCCCGGCTGCGCGAGGCCGGCCTGACCGTGACCGCCGACCACACGATCGCCCAGCGCGAGGAGCAGCTGGCCGCGCAGGGTGGCGTGGCGGCCGCCCGGTTCGGGTTGCTGACCGTGGTGATCGCGCTGCTGCTGGCGGCCGGGGCGGTGGGCATCACCGCGGCGGCCGACCGCGACTCGTACGCGAGCCAGCTGCGCGCGCTCCGCGTGCAGGGCCTGTCCGAGCCCAGCGCGGTCGCCGCCGGCTACCTGGGCACCGCCGCGCTGGTCGTGGCCGGCCTGGTCGCCGGCCTGCTCGCCGCCACCCTGGCGGTGCCGATCACCGACCTGACCGCGCCACCCTTCGGCGACGGCTGGCGGGTGGTGCCACCGCCGGGCCCGCTCGGCCCGGCCGCCCTGGGCCTGGCCGCGCTGGCCGCGGCGGCCACCCTGGCCGTCACCGGGGTGCTCGCCGCCCGGCCCTTGGCCCGCAAGGTGCGCTCCGAGCCGCGGGGACGGCGATGATCGCGCTCGTCCTGGCCATGCTGTGGAGCCGGCGCGGCCAGGCTCTCACCGTCGCCCTGCTCACCCTGCTCGGGGTCGCCGCCGCGGTGGCCGCGCCGGCCTGGCTGCGGGCCACCGACCGGGCCGTCGCCGCCGGGCAGGTCGAGGTCGCGCCGGGCGCCATGAAGACGTTCACGCTCACCCAGTCCGAACCCGACCAGCGCGCGCTGGTCGGGCAGTCCCGCCCGCAGAATCTGGAGGACACCCGCGGCGCGCTGCTCGGGCTGCCCGGGTTCTCGTACGTGTCGGCGGCCGAGTACCCGGCCCTCGGCGTCGACCCGGACATCACCCGGCGCACCCAGTTCGTCTACCGCCAGAACGTCTGCGAGCATCTCGAGATCGTCGCGGGCCGCTGCCTGTCCGGCGAGGGTGACGTGGTGATCGGCGCGGCCACCGCGAAGCGGCTCGACCTGAAGGTCGGCCAGTCGATCGACATGGCGTTCGCGGTGCTGGTCCACGAGCCCGGGGACACCTACTGGAAGGCCAACGGCGCCGCCAAGCCGCTGCTGGTGGCCGGCGTCTACCGGGTGCCCCGGCCGCAGGACGCCTACTGGGGCGGCAACCCGTACTTCGCCACCTACTTCGGCGCGCCCGACGAGCCGATGTTCGCGCTGGACGCGACGCTGAGGGGGATGGACCACGGCGTCACCCAGCTCTCCGTGGACGGGATCGCCGGCCCGGACGCGCTGGCGGTCGACCGGCTGCCCGCCCTGAACACCGCGGTGGGCGCGCTGCGGGCCCAGGTCCAGGGCCTCGGCGAGGGCATCACGCTGGAGACCGGCATCCCCGACCTGCTGGCCCGGATCGATCAGGGCCGGCGGGCCGCCCACCTGATCGTCCCGGTGCCCGCGGTGGCGCTGATCCTGCTCAGCTGCCTGACCATCTTCCTCGCGGTCGGCTACGGCACCGAGGGCCGCCGCCCCGAGCTGGCCGTGGTCGCGCTCCGCGGCGCCCGCTGGGGCCAGCGCTGGTGGCTGGCCACCGGCGAGAACCTGGTGGCCGTCCTGATCGGCGCGGTCGCCGGGTGCGTCGCCGGGCAGCTGCTGGTGAACGCCATCGCCGCGGTCCGGTTCCCCGGCGTGGGCGCCGACGCCGGCCTCGACTCGCTGCGCTGGGCGCCCCTCGCCGCGCTCGCCGCGCTGATCACGGCGCTGCTGGCGGAAAGGCGCCAGCTGCTCAGCCCGGTCACCGAGCTGCTGCGCCGCGCGCCGGTGGTGCGGCGCGCCTTCGGCGCGATCGCCCTGCAGGCCGGCGTCGCGGTGATCGCGGTGATCGCGGCGGTTCAGCTCTTCGTCACCGGCGGCACCCTGACCGGCGTGGGTACGTTCGCCAGCGCGCTGGTCGCGATCGCGCTGTCCCAGCTCGCCGCCCGGGCCGTGCTGCCGACGGTCACCCGGTTCGCGGCCCGGGCCCTCGGCCGTGGCCGTCCCGGGGCGGCGCTGGCCGGCTTCCAGCTGTCCCGGCGGCCCGGCGCCGCGCGCATCTTCGCCCTGCTGGTCGCCGCGGTCTCGGTGGCCGGGTTCGCGGCCTGCGCGGTGGACGCCGCCGCACGCGGCCGCATCATGCAGGCCGACCTCGGCACCGGCGCCGACCGGGTGGTGTCGGTGCAGGCGGTCGGGCGGCAGACGCTGCTGGCCGCCGTCGACCGGGCCGACCCGGACGGCGCCTACGCGATGGCCGCGATCCGCATGATCACCGATCCCGGCCAACCGGCCGGGCTGGCCGTCGACTCCACCCGCCTGGCCCGGGTCGCGAACTGGCCGGCCGGCGACGCCCGGACGGCCGCGACGGCGCTGCGCCCGCGGGCGCCCGAGCTGCCGGTCACCGACGGCCCGACCGTGTCGGTCGACCTCACCGCGACCGGCCTCAACCCGGACAAGCTGGTGACCGTCGGTATCGTGGTCGGCTCGCCGCTCGGCGACGAGGTGCTGCCGCTCGGCGACCTGGCCGAGGGACGCCACACGTACTCCCGGGAGGTCGACATCTGCCGGCCCCGGTGCCGGATCCACGCGATCCGCGTCTCCGAGGGCGACGGCAACAAGGACATCGTCGGCGCGGTCACGCTGAACGCCCCGCAGGCCGCCGGCTGGCGGGCCAACTCGCCGGCCGCGCTGCGCCCCGACGGCACGATCGACCTGACCGCGGTCAACGGGATCCAGGACTCCCTGTTGCTCCAGCCGGTGTCCACGCCCGCGACGCTGCCCGCGGTGGTGGCCGGCGCCGGCCCCGGCGACCCGGTCCGCGGCCTGGACGGCCGTCCGGTCCCGGTCGCGCCGGTCGCCGACCTCGACGCGCTGCCCGGCGTGGGCCGGCCCGGCACGATGGTCGACCTCGACTACGCCGACCGCCTGGCCACCGACGGCGGCCCGAGCAGCGGCGCCCAGGTGTGGCTCAACGCCGACGCGCCCGGCGACATCCTGAACCGGCTGTCCGCGGCCGGCCTGGTCGTCACCGGCGACCAGCGGGCGTCCGACGTGCGCGCGTCGCTGGACCGGCAGGGCCCGGCCCTGGCCCTGATCTTCGCCGTGGTCATCGCGGTGCTGGCGGCCGGCCTGGCCGCGGGCGCGCTGGTGCTGGCGGGGACGGTCGACCGCGCCCGCCGGGTGGAAGACCTGTCCGCGCTGCGGGCGCAGGGGCTGTCCCGGCAGGCGTTGCGGCAGGCGACCCTGTTGACGTACCCGGCGCTGGTCGCCGCCGCGGTCCTGGCCGGCCTGGTGATCGGGCTGCTCACCTGGTGGCTGACCGGCTGGGCGCTGCCGCTGTCCGGCATGGACCCGCCGCCCCTGCCGTTGCCCGGCTGGCCGCGCCCGTGGGTCCTCGCGATCGTCACGGTCGTGGCGGGCGGGGCGCTGGCCGCCGTGGCCTGGCTGACCGGCCGCCGCACGCTCGCCGAGGTCCGGTAGGAACCGCCGGCTGAACGCGCGGACGCCGGCCGCGTGAAGGCGGCCGGCGTCCGGGTCGTTCAGCGGATCAGCGGGTCAGGCCCGGGCCCACTTCTGGTTGGAGCCGCCGGAGCAGTCCCAGAGCTGGAGCTGGGCGCCGTTGGCGGTGTTGCGGTCCTTCACGTCGACGCACTTGTTGGCCGACACGTTCACCAGGTCGCCGGCGCCGGACAGGGTGAATCGCTGCACCGGGTTGCCGTTGCAGGTGACCAGCTGGATCGGGGTGCCGTTGGTGAGCGCCCCGCCGGCCGGGTCCATGCACTTGCCCATGGCCCGCATCGTGCCGTCGCCGTTGGCCGCCCACTGCTGCGCGGCGCTGCCGTTGCAGTCGTACGTCTGGAGCCTGGCCCCGTCGACCGGGTTGGCGCCGGGGATGTCGATGCAGCGGGCGCTCAGGGCCGACTTGAGCCCGCTCCCACCACCGCTCGGCGGCGGGGTGCTGGTCGTGCTGACGTGCACGTAGTCGATCAGCATCCGGCTCTCGGCGGGCAGGCCGGCCGGGTTGCCCTGGCCGAAGTTACCGCCGACGGCCAGGTTGAGGATGATGAAGAACGGGTGCTCGAAGACCCAGTTGACGTTGCCCTTGGCCGCCCGCAGCGAGTCGGGGGTGGCCCGGAAGAACTCCTGGCCGTCCACGGTCCAGACGATCAGGTTGGGTGACCAGTCCACGGCGTAGTTGTGGAAGGCCTGGTGCCACGGCGTTCCGGTGTTGCGGGTGTTGCCGTACGAGTTGCCGCCGGAGTAGCCGGGGCCGTGCAGGGTGCCGAACAGCTGGTTGGGTTCCCGGCCGACGACCTCCATGATGTCGATCTCGCCGTCGGTGGGCCAGTTGCCGCCGCCGAGCATCCAGAAGGCGGGCCAGAGGCCGGAGCCGTTGGGGACCTGGATGCGGGCCTCGACGTGGCCGTACTGCTGGGTGAACTTGCCGGCGGTCTGGATCCGGCCCGAGGTGAACTGGCAGGTGCCGTTCCAGCAGTCGTTGTGACCGCCACTGCCCTTGCGTGCCGTGATGACCAGGTGGCCCTGGCCGTCCTGGGCGACGTTGCTGGTGCCGCTGGTGTAGTACTGCAGCTCCTGGTTGCCGAAGCCGCTGCCGCCGGTGTCGAAGTTCCACTTCGACTGGTCGACACCGGCGCCGGCGGCACCGTTGAAGTCTTCGTTCCAGACCACGGCCGCGTCGGCCTGATCACTTCGGGAAGCGACGGTGAGACCGGCGCTCAGGGACACCACGACGGCGGCCGCCGCGATGAGGAACCTTGATCTACGCATGGGGGATGACCTCCGGGGAGAGGGTTGAAACGAGTAACAGTGTTAACAGTCACCCCGGGTCCGTCAAGCCGGGAGCGGTTCCGCCCGCCCGGCGGTCACCCCCGCAGCGCCGCGGTCGACCGCCGGACGACCAGCTCGGTGGCCAGTTCGATGTGGAAGGAGTCCGGGTGTTCGTCGGCCGCCAGGCGCAGGGCCGTCCGTGCCGCCACCCGGCCCATCTCGCGCAGCGGCTGCCGGATCGTGGTCATCGGCGGCGACGAGAAACGGGCCACCTGGGTGTCGTCGAACCCGACCACGCTGAGGTCCTCGGGCACCCGCCGGCCCAGCCCACGGGCCGCCTCGATCACCCCGGAGGCCGACTCGTCGCTGGCCGCGAAGACCGCCGTCGGCGGCTCGGGCATGGTCAGCAGCGCCGACCCGGCGACCAGGCCGTGCTCGTGGGTGAACGTCCCCTGCTTCACGAAGGACGGCGGCGGGGGACAGCCCGCGGCCTCCAGCGCCGCGCGCATCCCGTGCAGCCGGGCCTGGTTGTGGGCCGCGGCGGGCGGGCCGCCGACGTACGCGATCCGCCGATGCCCCAGACCGAGCAGATGGTGCGCCGCCGCCATGCCCCCGGCGAAGTTGGTCGCGCCGACGCTGGCCACCTCCGGCCGCGGCACCCGGCCCGGGTCGGCCATCACCAGCGGCAGGTCGGCCCGGACGAGCGCCTGGTAGTACTCGTCGGCGAGGTCGCTGACCACCGCGATGACCGCTTCCCGCCCGGCCGCCACGAGGTCGCGCGCCCACAGGCCGGCCGGGATGGCGGCGTCCGGGAAACCACCGGCCACCATCGGCACCCCGACGTCCCGCACGCCGTTGAGGATCTCTATCGAGTACGCCGTGAGCGGATCGGGCAGCAACAGCTCCAGGCGCGCGGTGGCCGGGCTGCGGCGTACCGGTGAGCGTTTCCGCCCCCGGTACTCGTGCTGCCGCAGCAGCTTCTCCACCCGCTCCCGGGTGGCCGCGCCGACGTCGCCCCGCCCGTTCAGAACCCGGGACACGGTCGCCACGGACACGCCCGCCGACTCGGCGACCATGGCCAGCGTGGTGCTCCTGCGTTGGGTGGGCGCCGACATGGTCACTCACCCACCTCGACCGGCGTGGTCAGCCGGCGGCCGGTCCCGACCGTGCGGAGCGCGCCGGTGAGCCGGACCGTGCCGCGGCAGGGCAGGTCACCGGCCGAGGTGCCGGCCAGCACGTCGATGTCGCCGGGCTCGACGACGCGGGTCAGGTCGCGCCCGGTGAAGGCGGTCCGGTCGGCGTGCACCCGGAACGTGACGTCGCGGCTCTGCCCGGCGGCCAGCGCCACCCGGGCGAAGCCGATCAGCTGGCGTACCGGCCGGGTCACCTGGGCCACCGGATCGCGCAGGTAGAGCTGCACCACCTCGTGGCCGGGCCGCTCGCCGGTGTTGGTCACGCGCACGGTGACCGCGAACTCACCGTCGGTCGGCACCTCCTTGTCGCTCAGGCGCAGATCCTCGACCGCGAAGCTGGTGTACGAGAGTCCGTGCCCGAACGGGAACAGCGGCGCCGCGTCGAGGCTGGTGATCCCGAAGTCCTCGGCGCCCAGCGGCGGCTGGAGGTACGTGCCCGGCTGCCCGCCCGCGTCGCGCGGGATCTGCACCGGCAGCTTGCCGCTCGGCTGCACCCGCCCGCTGAGCACCCCGGCCAGCGCCGAGCCGCCCTCCTCGCCGGGCATGAACGCCTGCACCAGCCCGGCCGCGCGCCCGTGCACGTGGCCCAGCGCGTACGGCCGCCCGGACACCATCACCACGATCACCGGCGTGCCGGTCGCCAGCAGCGCGTCCAGCAGCTCCTGCTGCACGCCCGGCAGGGTCAGGTCGGCGGCGTCGCAGCCCTCGCCCGAGGTGCCCTGGCCGAACAGCCCGGCCAGGTCGCCGACGAACGCCACGCACACGTCCGCGTCCCGGGCGTTGGCCACGGCCTCGGCGAATCCGGTCCGGTCATCGCCGGTGACCTGGCAGCCCGCCGCATAACTGACATCGGCCTGCGGCAGCTCCTTGCGTACCGAATCGAGCGCGGTCGGCACGTCGATGCCGAGCCCGTGACCGGGGTGGTGCGGCAGCACGTGGTTGGGGAACGCGTAGCAGCCCATGAAGGTTCGCGGGTCGGCCGCGCACGGGCCGACGACCGCGATCCGCCCGGTGTCCCGCAGCGGCAGGTGGGCGCCCGGCTCGAGCAGCACGATCGAGCGTTCGGCCAGCTCGCGGGCCAGTTCCCGGTTGGCCGGCGCGTCCAGGTCGACGTCGGCGGCGAGTTCCACGGATCGTTCCGGCGTCCAGCCGGCGTCGAGCAGCCCCAGCTCGGCCTTCTGGGTGAGCAGCCGGTGGGCGGCCCGGTCGACCAGCGCCTCGGGCACCTCGCCCCGGCGTACCTTCTCGACCAGCTCGGCGCCGAAGGCGAGGGTGTCCGGCAGCTCCACGTCGATGCCCGCGGCCAGCCCCAGCGCCCCGGCCCCGCCGAAGTCCTCGGTGACCTTGTGGGACATGGTCAGGAACGGCACCGACCAGTAGTCCGAGACGACCGTACCGGTGAAGCCCCACTCGTCCCGCAGCAGGTCGGTCAGCAGCCAGGAGTCGCCGCTGGTGGGCACGCCGTCGATCTCGTTGTAGGCGGCCATCACCGAGCGGGCGCCCGCCTCGATCGCCGCCTCGAAGGTCGGCAGGATGACGTCCATCAGCTCACGCCGGCCCATCGGCACCGGCCCGTGGTTGCGGGCGCCGCGTGAGGCGGAGTAGCCCGCGAAGTGCTTCAGCGTGGCGATCACGCCGGCGCTCTGCAGGCCGCGGACGTACGCCGCCCCGACCGTCGCCACCAGGTAGGGGTCCTCGCCGATGGTCTCCTCGACCCGCCCCCAGCGATAGTCCCGGACCACGTCCAGAACCGGTGACAATCCCTGGTGTACGCCCACCGCGGCCATGTCGCGCCCGATCGCCGCGGCCATCCGCTCGATCAGGTCGGGGTCGAAGGTGGCGCCCCAGGCGATCGCGGCCGGGTAGACCGTGGCGCCGTAGCTGGTGAAGCCGGTCAGACATTCCTCGTGCAGCATGGCCGGCACACCCAGCCGCGACCGCTCCAGGACGACCTTGTGCTGGCGTACCACCTCGGCGGCGCCCTCGGCGGCGGTCAGCGGCTTGCTCCCGTACACCCGGGTGAGCTGGCCGAGGCCGTGCCGGGCCGCGTCGGCGAGCGGGACCCGCCCCGAGGCCGCGAAGACGTCCATCATCGGGGCGACGTCGCCCTCGGCGTCGGGACTTCCGGACCCGTCCACCTCGTGGCCGATCCAGCGGGAACCGAGCTGTGCCACCTTCTCCTCGAGCGTCATCGCGGCCAGAAGAGCGTCGGCTCGCGCCGTGGGGGACAGTGACTCGTCCTGCCATGGGCGGGTGGGGTCCGGCACGGTGGTTTCTCCTTCGTTCACGCGGCGTTGGGGGCGCGCCGGTGCTCCGAAACTTTCGGAGGACTTCCGGCAAGCGACGCCGTAGATGCCACTGTCGCGCGTTAATAACCACTCCAGCAAGACCCTTGACAGCGGGATTTCGAAATCCTACGTTAACGAAATCTCACGTTAACTTGCGCTCACCGATCGAAAGTTGCAGAGAACTTGCAGAATTCGATCGAGGAGTGAAGGACCTTTCCGATGACCGGCCCGCCGCGTCCCTCGCGTGGCAGTGAGTACGGAGATCACAGTGGACCTCAGCAACTTTTCACGCCGCAGCTTCCTCAGCTTGACCGCGGGCACCTCGGCCGCCGCAGCCCTCGCGGCCTGCGGCAGCTCGGGTCCCGGAACGTCGTCCGGCGGTGGTGGCGACAAGAAAGCCGCGACCTTCTGGTTCCTCACCGGGCAGCCGCAGGAGGGCATCCGGGCAAACGCGGTGGCCGAGTTCAACAAGGCCAACCCCGACAACAAGATCGTCGAGCAGCGCTTCCAGAACGACGCGTTCAAGACCAAGATCAAGGCGGCGATCGGCGCCGGTCAGGGCCCGACGCTGATCTGGGGCTGGGGCGGCGGTGGCCTGAAGAGCTACGTCGACGCCGGCCAGGTCGAGGACCTGACCGAATGGATGAGCCAGAACCAGGCGATCAAGGACAAGCTCTTCCCGTCCTCGTTCCCGGCGGCCACGGTCAACGACAAGATCTACGCGCTGCCGATCGAGACCGTCCAGCCGATCGTCCTGTACTGGAACAAGAAGGTCTTCGACGCGGCCGGCGTGCAGCCGCCGCAGTCGTGGGGCGACATCATGAACCTCGTCGGGGTGTTCAACTCCAAGGGGATCGCGCCGTTCTCGCTCGGCGGCCAGTCCCGGTGGACGAACATGATGTGGCTGGAGTTCCTCTACGACCGGATCGGTGGCCCCGAGGTGTTCGAGGCGATCTACAACGGTGAGAAGGACGCCTGGAACAACCCGGCCTCGATCGACGCGCTGACCAAGGTGCAGCAGCTGGTCAACGCCAAGGGCTTCATCAAGGGCTTCTCCTCGATCACCGCCGACTCCAACGCCGACCAGGCGCTGCTCTACAAGGGCCGGGCCGCGATGATGCTGCACGGCGGCTGGACCTACGGCGGAATGAAGAACGACGGCGGCGACTTCGTCAAGAAGGGCGAGCTCGGCTGGATGAACTTCCCGCCGGTCGAGGGCGGCAAGGGCGACCCGAGCGACACCGTCGGCAACCCCGGCCAGTACCTGTCGATCTCCTCCAAGGCCACCCCGGAGCAGAAGGAGTCGGCCAAGAAGTTCCTGGCCACCGGCAAGTTCACCGACGCCGAGATCAAGGGCTGGATCGACTCGGGCGCGGTGCCGATCGTCAAGGGCACCGAGAGCCTGATCGCCGCCTCGCCCGACGCCGAGTTCCTCAAGTTCGTCTACGACACGTCGAGCAAGGCCAAGTTCTTCGGCCAGTCCTGGGACCAGGCGCTCAGCCCGGCGGCCGCCGAGGTGCTGCTGAGCAACATCTCCAAGCTGTTCCAGACGTCCATCACGCCGCAGCAGTTCGCGACGAACATGAATGCGGTGCTCGGCAAGTGACCATCGCTCCGACCACCATCCGGACGCCCGCCGCCCCTGTCGGCGGCGGGCGCACCGGCGCTGTCGCCTGGATGGTCGTACCCGCGCTGCTCGCGTTCGTCACGTTCGGCGTGGTGCCGCTGATCGGCGTGCTGGCGCTGAGCTTCACCACGTGGGACCAGCTCGGTGCGATCACCCCGTCCGGCCTGACCAGCTGGCGCGCGGTGATCGGCGACCCCGGCCTGCCGCACGCGCTCTGGGTCACCTTCCAGATCATGGCGCTGTCGTGGCTGTTCCAGACCCCGATGAGCATCCTGCTGGGCACGTTCCTGGCCGGCAAGCAGCGCTACCGCGGTCTGCTCGCGGTGCTCTTCTTCATCCCGCTGCTGCTCAGCTCGGCCGCGCTGGCGATCACCTTCAAGGCGCTGCTCGACCCCAACTTCGGGCTGGGCGCCGGTCTGGGCATCGACTTCCTGGTCCAGGACTGGCTGGGCGAGGGCAACCTGGCCCTCGGCGTGGTCGTCTTCGTGGTGTCCTGGCAGTTCATCCCGTTCCACTCGCTGATCTACCAGGGCGGCGTCCGGCAGATCCCGGTCTCCCTGTACGAGGCGGCGCAGATCGACGGGGCGGGCCGGTTCCGGCAGTTCTTCAACATCACCCTGCCGCAGCTCAAGTACACGATCATCACGTCGTCGACGCTGATGGCGGTCGGCTCGCTGACCTTCTTCGACCTGATCTTCGTCCTGACCGCGGGTGGCCCCGGTGACGCCACCCGGGTGCTGGCGGTGGACATGTACGCGCGTGGCTTCCAGGCCAACCTGATGGGCCCGGCCAGCGGGATCGCGGTCATCCTGGTCCTCGTCGGCCTCGGCCTCGCGCTGCTGCTGCGCCGGCTCGGCGGCCGCGACTCCAGTGCCAGCCAGCTGGAAGGAGTCTGACGTGGCGACCGTGACTAGCACCCCGCCCGGCCAGGTCCGGGCGAACGGCACGGACGAGCACCCGCCGGCCCGCCGGCGCGGCTTCCGTGGCGTCAACTGGCTGGGCGGATCACTGTCCTGGGTCTGGCTGCTGATCGTGATGATCCCGATCTACTGGATCTTCATCACCAGCTTCAAGACGCAGGGCAACTTCTTCGACACCAACCCGTTCGCCCCGCCCGCGGACCCGACACTCGACAACTACAAGCTGGTCATCGAGTCGGACTTCATCCGCTACTTCGGCAACAGCGTGGCCGTCGCGGTCGGCACGGTGGTGCCGGCGGTGCTGTTCTCGTTCATGGCCGCGTACGCGATCATCCGCGCCCAGGCCAACAGCCGCTTCCTGCGGCTGAGCAACTCGCTGTTCCTGATGGGCCTGGCCATCCCGCTGCAGGCGGTGATCATCCCGGTCTACCTGATCATCATCAAGCTCCAGATGTACGACACCCTGGGCGCGATCATCCTGCCGTCGATCGGCTTCGCCATCCCGTTGTCGGTGCTGGTGCTGGCCAACTTCATCCGTGACGTGCCCAAGGAACTCTTCGAGTCCATGCGCATGGACGGCGCCACCGAATGGGGCACCCTCTGGCACCTGGCGTTCCCGCTGACCCGGCCCGCCCTGGTCACGGTGGCCATCTACCAGGGCCTCCAGTCGTGGAACGGCTTCCTGCTCCCGCTGGTCCTGACCACCGCACCGGAGCAACGCACCCTGCCCCTGGCATTGTGGACCTTCCAGGGCCAGTACGGCGTCAACGTGCCCGCCGTCCTCGCCTCGGTGGTCCTGACCACCATGCCGATCCTGATCCTCTACGCCGTCGGCCGCCGCCAGCTCCTCAGCGGCCTCACCGCCGGCTTCGGCAAGTAGCACCTCCGCACGCGACGGCCGCCGGGCGATCCCCGGCGGCCGTTCCGCGTTCAGCCACCGCCGGCCGGTCGCCGGGGGCCCCCTATTCTGAGGGCGTGCGCGAAGCCGG
Organism: Actinoplanes sp. NPDC051470; assembly: GCF_040682035.1. Taxonomy (NCBI): domain Bacteria; kingdom Bacillati; phylum Actinomycetota; class Actinomycetes; order Micromonosporales; family Micromonosporaceae; genus Actinoplanes; species Actinoplanes sp. NPDC051470. The sequence continues at coordinate 231,942 of NZ_JBFBAA010000010.1, read as the reverse complement.
GAGCCGGGAGCGGAGTCAGCCCGCTCCGCCGCATGTCGTCTTCGAGGCGCTGGCCGGGCCCGATCGTGATCCGGCCCGGCCCTGGCTGGTGCTGCCGGATGACGAACAGGCGCCGGCCGTGCTCGACAGCGCGCCGCCCGCTCGTCTGGTCTGGTCGTCGCTGTGGGTGAAGCGGCCCGACGCGCGGATCCGGTTCGACCTGGCCGCCGACGGGGCCGGGAGCCGGCTGCGGTGGACGCTGCTGGTCGACGAGCCGCTGCCCGACGCGGCGCTGCTCGGACATCTGCGCAAGCGGCTCAACGAGCTGATCAACGCGAACCTGCGCTACACGTTCGGGCAGTGACTCAGCCGTCGCTCAGGTGGGCCAGCTCGACGACGGCGCAGGCCAGGACCAGTCGAGGGTCGAGGCCGGCGCCGGCCGCGTAGGTGCGCCTCACGGCCGGCCGGCAACCGGGCGGTAGCTGTCGAAGGTGCTCTCCAGGACGCCTTCGCCGTGGGTCAGGGCGGGGATCGCCTGCTCCAGGGCGCGTAGCCGGGCCGCGGGGACGCGGCCGCGGATGACGTACTCGGCCGGGCCGGCCTCGGACGACTCGGGGGCCGCGCCCAGGCGACCGAGCGCGGCCAGCGTGGCGCCGAGCGTGGTGACCGGGCCGTCGAGCCGGAAGCGGTGGATCGGCTCGCAGACCGTGGTGCCGGCCCGGTGCAGGGCCGAGGTCAGCACGATCGGCATCAGCTTGCGGAAGTCGGCGGCGGTCGTGGCCGGCGACCGGAAGCCGGTGCGGGTCACGTGCACGCGGATGTCGGTGACCGGCCAGCCGTGCGGGCCGCGGGCCAGCGTGGTGCGTACCGCCGATTCCAGGGCCTCGCGGAAGAACTCCGCCGTCCGGAAGACGTGGATCGGCACCTGTTCGATCGGCACGTCCAGCTCGAACTCGACGCCGGCGCCCGGTGACACCTCCAGGGTGAGCGCGGCCATGAAGTACTCGCCGAGCGTGGCGCCGGCGCCGCCGGTGCCGGCCGGGCGTTCGATGTGGATCGTGCGGGTCTCGCGGAACGTCACCGGGATGCCGTACTGCTCGGCCAGGGTGGTCTCGATGACCTCCTTCTGCACCTCGCCGTAGAGCGAGACCGCGATCTCGTCGTCCCGGCGCAGGCCGATCAGCGGGTCCTGCTCGGCCAGTTCGGTGAGCGCGGTGTGCAGCGCGTGCCGGTCGGCCGGGTCCTTCGGCACCACCACCGTCGAGAGCGTGGGCGGGGCGAACAGCTGGGCGTCGGCGCTGGGCGGGAAGGAGCCGATGCGGACGTCGCGCAGCCCGTGCACCCGGCCGATCTCGCCGGCCGGCAGCGTGTCCCGGCCTTCGATCGCGGTGACCGTTCCGCCCGGCAGCCGGTCGCGGACGTGCAGCGTGCCGGAGAACATCCGCACGTACGCCACCCGCGCGCCGGCCGGGTCCCGTTCCACCTTGAAGACGGTCCCGCCGACCGGTCCCTCCGGGTCGCCGCCGGCCGTCGGGAGCAGTGTCGCCAGCCCGTCGATCAGGGCGTCCAGGCCGGCGCCGGTCACCGCCGACCCGAAGAAGACCGGTTGCACGTCACGGTGGCGGGTGAGTTCGGCCAAGATCTTCCGGTACGGGAGGGAGCGCTCGTCGCGTACGAACGAGGTCAGCAGTTGATCGTCGCCGGTCAGCTCGACGATCCGCCCGGACGGCAGCGCCGGAAGCGCCGTGGCCGACGGTGTGCCCAGGTCACGTGGTGTGCTGAGCGGGACGATGCGCGGGCTCAGCTTGGCCGCGAGGTCGCGGAGGAGCCCGTCGGCACGGGCGCCGGCGCGGTCGATCTTGTTGACGAAGACGATTGTCGGCACGCGGAGCCGGCGCAGCGTACGCATCAGCACCCGGGTCTGTGCCTGCACCCCCTCGACCGCGGACACGACCAGGATCGCGCCGTCGAGCACCCGCAGCGCGCGCTCGACCTCGGCGATGAAGTCGGGGTGGCCGGGCGTGTCGATGAGGTTGACGGTGACGTCCCGCAGCGGGAACGAGGCGACCGCGGTCTTGATCGTGATGCCGCGGCGGCGCTCGAGCTCGAGCGAGTCGGTGCGGGTGCTGCCGGCGTCCACGCTGCCCAGCGAGTCGATGACCCCGCCGGCGTACAGCAGCCGCTCGGTCAGGCTGGTCTTACCGGCGTCGACATGCGCGACGATGCCAAGGTTGAGAAAGCTCAATTGCGTCCTTTGCGACGGTTTCCAGGGGCCGGGGCGGGAAACCGTGGCGCATGCTTTTTCTCCTTGCTATCGCAAACTTGCTATGGCAAAACCTGATCCGCGTACGTTAACGCGGCCCGCCGGCCGAAGCGACGCCATTTATCCGGGCGGCGTGTCCGTCCGGGCGGCTCGCTCGTTCGTTCTCGTCTGAGCGGCCGGCTCGTCCGTTCTTGCCTGGGCGGCTCGCTCGTTCGTTTTCGTCTTTGCGGCCCGCTCATCCGGGCGCAGTGTGACTCGATAGCGGCTGAGCGCCAGCAGCGGGAGCGTGAGGGCGGCCAGGGCGACGCCCAGCGCGGCCACGGCGATCATCGCGCCGCGCAGGCCGGCGGCCGAGGACCAGAGGCCGACGTAGACCGGGCCGAGCAGGAAGCCGGTGTAGGCGACGACCGTGACAATCGAGGTCGCGCGGCCGCGGGCCGACTCGGCGACGTTGCGCGAGACGATGCTGAGCAGGGTCGGGAACAGCGCGGCGGTGCCGGCGGCGGCCAGGACGAGGCCGGCCAGGGCGGCGGGCACGTTCGGCGCCCGCGCGAGCACGGTGGCGCCGGTCGCCGCCACGAGGGCGCCGAGGATCAGCACCGTGCGGGCGTGCGCCGGGTTGAGCGTACTCACCGCGAATCTTGTCGTGGCCACCACGGCGGCGAAGGCGGCGGGGGCGAACGCGCTGACGCCCGGGCCGGTGTCCAGGACGTCCTGCAGGAAGACGGCGCCCCAGCTCTGGTGGGCGTTCTCGCTGGCGAAGGCGATGGCGCCGAGCACGCCGACGAGGATCAGCGGGGCGATCGCCGTCACCCGCGCGGCTGTGGCGCTGTTCGGCGGCCGCTCGTCGCTCAGCGTCCGGTTGATGGCGGCGCCGGCCACGATCGAGATGACGAGTACGGCCGAGAACGGCGCCCAGATCGGGGCGCCGAGCGCGAACGCGCCGCCGGTGCCGAGGCTGGACACGACCACGGCACAGGAGAAGACCGCGCCGGAGCGGGTGATCACCGGGCGGTCCGACTCGCGTTCGGCCCGGCCGCCGGTGGAGTTCATGCCGACGTCGGCCGCGCCGCTCGCGACGCCCACCAGCGTGAGCGCGGCGCAGAGCCCGGCCAGGGAGTGTGCCGTCAGGGCGACGACCAGCCCGGTCACGCCGAGCGCGGCGGTGAACAGGGCGTTGCACCGCAGGCCCCAGCGGTCGAGCGCCCGCCCGGCCAGCAGCATCGCCGGCAACGCCCCGGCGCTGATGAACAGCAGCGCGGTGCCGAGCCCGGCGTCGTCGAGCCCGGCCTGGTCGCGGATGGCGGGAACGGCCGACCCCCAGGTGCCCCAGAACGCCCCGAAGGCGGCCGCCGCCAGGTAGGACGCGGTGGCGGTACGCATTGTGTAACGCTACACAGATACCATGGCCGAATGCAACGGCGAGTGACGATGACCGACGTGGCCCGCGCGGCCGGGGTGTCGCCGATGACCGTGTCGTACACCTACAACCAGCCACAGCGGGTCTCGGCCGAGAGCCGGGCCAAGGTGCTGCGCGCGGCCTCCGACCTGGGATACTCCGGGCCGGACCCCAGCGCCCGGTCCCTGCGCTACGGCGCGACGCGCACGCTCGGCGTCGTCCTCGGGGAGCATCTGACCTACGCCTTCGACGACCCGCAGGCGGTCCTCTTCCTCGCCGGGGTGGCCGAGGTCTGCGCCGACCGGGGGTACGGGCTGCTCATCGTCCCGGCCATCACCGGCGACGGCGACCGGGTCACCGCGGCCGCGGTGGACGCCTACGTCGTCTGGACCACCACCGCCGACGACCCGGTGCTCGACGCGGCCTGCGGCACCCGCCGCCCCGTCGTCGTGCACGGCGGCCCCGAACGCGCCGGCACCACCCTGATCGGCATCGACAACCGCCGGGCCGCCCACGCGGTCGGCCTCGAGGTGTTCGCCGGCGCCCGCCGCCCCGCCGTGCTCAGCTTCCCGGTCGACCGCCGCCGCGAGGCCTTCGTGCGCGACGGGGTCGACCCGGCCGGCGTGGCCTTCCCGGTGACCCGCGACCGCCTGGCCGGCTACCGCGACGCCGCCACGGAGCTGGGCATCGACTGGTCGGCCGTGCCGGTCGGGGTGTGCCGCACCAACGACGACGGCGAGGCCCGCACGGTCATGCGAAGCCTGCTCGCCGCCGCCCCCGACATCGACGCGGTGGCCGCCATGGGCGACCGCCTGGCCCTGGCCGCCCGGCCGCTGCGCGTCAGCGGCTGGGACGACTCGGCCATCGCCCGCGACCACGACCTGACCACGGTCGCCCAGTCCTTGCGGGAGCAGGGCGCGGCGTGCGCGTTGGCCGCCCTGGGCGAACCCGCCCCCGACCACCGCGACTCCTGGAGCGTCGTCCGCCGCGCCTCGACCGCGATCTGACGCCTGTGCCGGCTGCCCCGACCAGGCCCCGACCGCGGCTCGCTCATCCAGTCAGGCCGGCGGCCTTAGATCAGCTCGTCGGCCGGCCGGGCGTCATCGGCCTGCTCCGGCCGCAGCTCGACCCACCCGAGATCACGGCCGACCAGCGCGGCCGCCAGCCGGGTCAGCACCGGCGGGAACGGCCCCGCGTCATCGTCGACCTCGACGTCGAGATGCCAGCCGCCCGGCCACGTGCCCGCCCCCGTCACCGCTCCGTCCGGTCCGAGCGCCTCGGCCAGCAGCTCCTCGACGTCATCCCGATCGATGTCGTCCGGCAGCGCCCGTTTCCCGATCACCTCGACCAGCATCAGGTGATCTTAGGTTGGGCTGTCGACCGTGGACGGCTTGCCGGTGGTGGCGAGAACGCTGCCCCGGCGTCCGGCCACCCCGACGGCGCGCGGGTCCGCGGCCGGGTCGCTTCTTGCCGGTAGGGTCGCCGCGTGAAGCTGCAATCGTCGTCGGTGCGGATCGCCGACTACCTCAACGCGGTCGTGATCAAGCCGGTCGGTGACGGGCCGTGGCCCGGGGTGGTGCTCTACACGGACATCTTCCAGCTGACCGAGTCGACCTTGCGCACGGCGCGGCGGCTGGCCGCGTACGGCTTCGTGGTCGTTGTTCCGGAGATCTACCCCCGCACCTCGCTGGCCGGGGTCGCGCTGGAGTTCGACGACGAGGGCAAGCGGCGGGGGATGGCCGGCGCCGCCGAGACGACGGCGGCCTCGTTCGACGCCGACCGGGTGGCCGCGCTCGACTACCTGGAGAACCGGGACGACACGACCGCCCTGTACGCCACCGGCTTCTGCATCGGCGGGCATCTGGCGTTCCGGGCCGCCTTCGACCCGCGGGTCCGGGCGACCGTCTGCTTCTATCCGACCGGCCTGCAGAACGGCGCGCTGGGCCAGGATGCCGACGCCGGGTCGCTGGGCCGCGCGGCCGACATCCGCGGGCGGCTGCTGGTCGTCTTCGGTTCGCAGGACCCGCACGTGCCCGCCGACGCCCGCCTCAAGATCCTGTCCGAGCTGTACGCGGCCGGCCTCGACGACGTGGAACTGCACGTCTACCAGGGCGGCGAGCACGCCTTCATGCGCGACATCGGTCCGCGCCACGACCCCGTGCTCACCGACCTGGCCCTGACCGAGGCGGTGTCCTTCTTCACCGGTCGCTGAGCCGGTCGCTGAGCCGGTCGCTTCAGCTCGCTGAGCCGGTCGTTGAGCCGGTCGTTGAGCCGGTCGCTTCAGCGGTCGCTGAACAGCAGGTCGAGCTGCGCGTCCAACGCCTGGGTGGCCTGCTCGGGGGTGAGCTGGCCGCCGAGCAGGTAGAGGCCCAGCCCCTCCATCATCGCGACGAGCCCGGCCGCGCCCTCCCCGTTCCGGCCGGGCAGCAGCCCGGCGAAATGCTCGGTGAGCTGGGCGGTTTCGGCCCGCAGGGGAGTGCGCAGGCTGGGCCGCACCGCCGTGTAGGCCAGGAAGGCCAGCGCCACCCGTCCGAGGTCACGGGCGTCGTCGTCGAGGGGCAGAAGCGCCGCGATCGTCGTACGCAGAAGATCTCGAGCCGCCGGATCGTCACCCAGCGCAACCACCGCCGCGCTCACCCGCGCCTGGGTGCGGTCGCGCACCACCTCCATCGCGAACGTCATCATCTCGTCCCGGGTGCGGAAGTAGTGCTGCACCATGCCGGCCGACACCCCCGCCTCGGCCGCGACGTGCCGCAGGCTGACCGCCTCCAGCCCCTGCTCGGCGGCCAGCCGGGTGAGGGCGTCGGCGATCAGCGTCCGCCGCTCCTGATGATCGACTTTCCTGGGCATGCGGTCACAGTACGGTGACCACACCGCGGCCGCCGTCAACCTCCACCAGCTGGCCGGTGACGATCCGCTCGGTGGCGCCGGGCACGCTGATGACGGCGGGAATCCCGTACTCGCGGGCCACCGTCGGCCCGTGCGCCATGACCGCCCCGGTCTCGGTGACGAGCGCGGCCGCGGTCAGGAACAGCGGCGTCCAGCCCGGATCGGTGGTGGCCGTGACCAGCACCTCGCCGGGCTCGATGTGGGCCGTGGCCGGATCGTGCACGACCCGTGCCGGTCCGCGCGCCCGGCCGGCCGAGGCGCCGACGCCGCGCAGCTCACCGTCGCTGCCGGTGACGGGGAGCAGCGTCTCCACATCGGTCCCGTCCGAGAGCAGCGCCACCGGCACGTGGCGGCGCCGGGACTCGGCTTCGTAGGTGGCCCGTCGTTCCGCCACGCGCTGTCTGAGACATTGATGATCTTCGCTTGGCGCGCCGCCCCCACCCCCACCCCGGCACTGGGTGGGCGTCAACGTAGCGGCCGGGTGCGACGAAAATGACGGGTTATCCACAGGAATCTCGGCCATCTCGTCGAGAGTCAGGAACATCACGTCGTCCGGCTTGTCGAGCAGCCCGGCCGCGACCAGCTCCGCGCCGGCCCGAAGCAACCGCGCCCGTTCCGCCGCCAGCGGATACAACCCGGCGAACTTCCCCGCCTCCCGCAACCCGGCCAGCTCCCGGGCCCGCCCCAGCAACCACACCGCCAGCCGCCCCCGCACCGACCACCACCGCACCCGCCCGCCCAGCACCTCCAGCGCCGCCACGCCACGCGCCCCGGCTCGCGCGAACCGCACATCCGGCGACTGCTCCGGATCCGTCACCCGCAGCAGGTTGGCCAGCGCCGCGAACACCGGCGCCGGATCCTCGGCCCACCGCGGCACCCCGAGATCGGCCTCGGCCACGCCCCGGTGCCCGTAGGCGTCCAGGAAGGAAGCCAGGAGAGAGGCCGGGAGAGCAGCCGGCGGCGTCGACAGCACCAGCGCCCGCTCCGCCGAGGAGAGCGAGGTCGCGACCTTCCACAACGCCAGGTCCATCTCGATCGTCACGTTGTGCGGCACGCCGGCCAGCACGGCCCGGATCTCGTCCTCGGTGGCCAGACCTTTCAGCAGGGGTACGGGCAGAGCCGACGCGATCATGCCGGCCACGATGGGCCAGGTGATCGCCTCGCCCACCCGGGTCGCGTCGCCCTGGTCGCGGATCCGTGCGATGGCCGCGAAGACCCGTTGTCGCGCCGCGGCCGGCCGGATCAGCGCCCGCGCGACGCCGGCCGCCGCGGACAGCCCGGCGGTGAGCACCGGCCGCGGCGCCCGCCGGCCGTCGGGCGCGAAGCGTGGATCGGCCAGCACGTGCTCCATGGCGGCCTGGGCCCGCGGCCCGAAGTCCACCGCCATCAGCCGGACCAGCCGTTTCCGGGCGCGTGCGTCCCGCGCGTAGTCGGTCAGGTCGCCGTACAGCCGCCCGCCGATGTCCACGATCTCGGCCCGCATGCCGAGCGCGGCGACCATGTCGGCCACGGTCCGCCGGAGCGTGGACATCCCCATCGGCGTGACCGGCCGCAGCATGCCTTGCACGTGCCCGAACTCGAGATAGACCCGCAGGCCGGGCGTCGGTGGCGGCAGGGGGAACAGGGTGGTGATCGGCCGTGCCTGGAGGAGCCAGAGGGTCCCGTCGCGGTCCCGGGCCCATTCGATGTCCTGCGGCGCCCCGAAGTGCCGTTGCACCCGCTCGCCGACGGCGGCCAGGTCGGCGGGCGCGGCGGCACGGTCCACCGTGGTGGTCCCGTCGACGACCCCGGTTCCGCCGGCCGCTTCCGCCAGCATCGCGTCCCGCCGCCCGGTGACCGGGTCGGCCGTGAACAGCACGCCCGCCACCTCGGCATCGACCATGCGTTGCACCACGACGGCCATGTGTACGTCGTCGGCCGGCACGCCCCGCGTCGACCGGTAGGGGACGGCCCGCGAGCCGTGCAGTGAGGCCCGGCATGCCTCGACGGCGGCGAGCAGCGCATCGTCCCCGTCGACGCCGAGCACCGAGTCGTACTGCCCGGCGAAGCTGGCGTCGGCCCGATCCTCGGCCGTGGCGCTCGACCGCACCGCCACCGTGCCGCCGCCCAGCCGCGCGTAGGCGTCGAGGACGTCCGAGGAGGACGCCGATGGTGTGATCACGAAGCCGTCGGGCACCCGTTCGCCCAGCCGGATCAGCTCACCGAGCCCGGCCGCCTTACCGCCGACGACCGTGACGTCACGTGCTTCGGTCAGCGCAATGCAATACGACTGCATTGCAAAAGGCTAGCCGGGTTTCAATGCGACTGCAATGCAATGAGGCGGTCGAGGGCCGAGCGCATCTCGGCGGCCAGGTCGGTCTCGACCGGGGACTCGATCCAGCGGCCGAACGCGACCTGCAGAACGACGATCCCGGCCTGGGCGGCCAGGGAGGCGTCCGGTTCCGGTACGCCACGCTCCCGCAGCCCGGCCGCCATCGCCGAGCCCAGCGTCGCCATCTTGATCAGCTCGCGTTCCATCAGCTCGGGGTTGGCCGAGATGATCGCCTGCCGCCGGCGCGAGTGCTGGTGGTCGCGTCCGAGGAACGTCGTCGACACTTCCAGGGCAAGGCCCACCGCGGCCATCGGCGAGGCCGGCCCGGGCGCGTCCTTCAACGCGCCGACCAGGGCGTCGGCCAGGTCCGACGAGCCGGCGAAGAGCACCTCGCGCTTGTCGGCGAAGTGCCGGAAGAAGGTGCGCGCGGTGAGCCCGGCCCGCTCGGCGATCTCGGCCACCGTCGTCTGCTCGTACCCCCGCTCGGCATAGAGATCCATCGCCGCCGACCGCAACCGTCCCGCCGCGTCGCCCTCCCACCTCGCCATAGCGAGTGATTGTAGTCATGTCACACGATGACATCGCCGTGTTAGCGTGGTGATGTCATCACGTGACATCACCGGAAGAGGGAAAAGCCATGCGCATCTTCGTCACCGGAGCGTCCGGCTGGATCGGCTCGGGCACGGTCAAGGAGCTGGTCGGGGCCGGTCACAGCGTGCTCGGCCTGGCCCGGTCGGACGCGGCGGCCGAACGGGTCACGGCCCTGGGCGCCGACGTGCACCGCGGCGACCTGAACGACCTGGACAGCCTGCGGGCCGGCGCGGCCGCCGCCGACGGGGTGGTCCACCTCGGCTACCACCACGACTTCTCGCAGATCCCGGAGGCCGCCCGGATCGACCGCGAGGCCATGGCGGCGCTGGGCGCGGAGCTCAAGGAGGGTTCGCCGTTCGTCATCGCGGCCGGCGTGGTCGGGCTGTCCCGGGACGGCAGCGTCGCGACCGAGGAGGTCGAGGCCGACGCGTCCACGCACCCGCGCGTCGCGAACAGCCTGATCGTCCGCGACCTGGCCGAGCGCGGCGTACGGTCGGCCGCGGTCCGCTTCGCGCCCACCGTGCACGGCCGCGGCGATCACGGTTTCATCGCCGTGCTGGTCGCCATCGCCCGGCAGACCGGTGTCTCCGGCTACGTCGGTGACGGGGCCGGCCGCTGGTCCGCCGTTCACCGCGACGACGCCGCGACGCTGGTCCGGCTGGCCGTCGAACGGGCCACCCCGGGCGAGACCCTGCACGCCATCGCCGAGGAGGGCGTGCCCACCCGCGACATCGCCGAGGCCATCGGCCGCGGCCTGGGCCTGCCGGTCGAGTCGCGCCCGGCCGAGCATTTCGACTGGCTGGGCCGCTTCTTCGGGATGGACGCCGCCGCCTCCAGCGAGATCACCAGGAAGCGGTACGACTGGAACCCGAGCCGCCCGGGACTGATCGCCGACCTCGACGAAGGTCACTACTTCGAGCAGTAGTCCGATACGCTCCGCATGCGCAAACTTACTATCGCGGACCGGACGCGTTCGTCAGCAGCGTCCACTTCGTGTGGCGGACCGATCCGCCGCGCCAGTTCGTCCTGCATGACCTTCGAGGGTTCGAGGTGGTCGAGCTTTCCCGGGCGTTCTGGCGGCGGGGCCGGCGCTGGGAGATCACGGCCGTCCACCGGGGAAGCCGGACGACGATCTACTCGACCAAGGACAGGGTGACCTTCAACCAGGTTCGCCGGGCTCTGCTCCGGGCGACCGAGGGCCGCCCCAAAGGGCGGCCGGGCCGCTCCTGACAAGGGAGCGGCCCGACGCCGGTGTTCAGTTGCCGGTGATGGTGAACTGGGTGCCGGGCTCCCGTTCGATGTCGCCGTCGCGCGAGTTGGTGATCGTCACGTTGGACAACGTGGCGTTCCCTCGCGCGCCGCCCATCGCCAGGATGCCGGCGCCGTTGTTCGACCTGTCGATCCGGACATTCGTGATCGCGACGTTGGGCATGTTGCCGCCGCCGGTCTTGAACTGGATGCCGTCGTACGTGGAGTCGGAGATCTCGGTGTCCCGGATGGTCACGCCCACGATGTCCTTGGTGGACGGGAACAACGTGATCGCGCCGAACTCCTGATCCTCGTTCCAGAAGGCGCCACCGGTGCGGAACAGCCCGTTGCCCGAGATCGTGGTGGTGCCCGAGAACGGTAGCGGGCTGTGGTCGGTGGCCAGCATGATGCCCGGGTAGTTCGCGGTGTCGGCGATCAGGTTGTTCTCGATCACGTTGCCGTACCCGCCGTAGATCGCCGCGCCGTTGGCCCGCCACGGCAGCTGGATCGTGTTGTTGGTGAACCGGTTGTCGTGCCCGATGTCGACGTTCTGGTCCTTGACGTACGGGTTGGCCCAGACCGCCAGCGAGTCGTCGCCGGTGGTGCGGAAGGACGAGTTGAAGACCCGCGAGTTGCGCGTGCCGTTGGAGAAGTTGATGCCGTCGGCGTACGTGTCGCGGATCCGCATGCCGCTGAAGTCCAGGCCGTCACCCGGGTTCCAGTAGGCCGGCGTGTCCGAGTAGTCGCGGCCGACCCAGGCGCCGACGTTGACGTGCTCGATCCAGACGTTGCTGATCTTCGTGTTCTTCCCGAACCGCCCGTTGAGGCCGTGGCCGCGGTTGGCCCGGTTGGTGGTCATCCCGAAGATCGCGATGTCGCTGATCTGGGTGTTGTCGTCGATGTCGAAGCCGACGTTGCCCTCGTGCGGGTGGTTGATGTTGCCGACCACGTTCTGCGGCTCGGTGTTGGTGTAGAGCTGGGAGTACCACATGCCGGCGCCCTTGACGGCGACGTTGCGGATGCCCTTCTGGTTGTTGCCGTTGCGGGTCGGGTCGGGGGACAGGATCTTCTGCTCCTGACGCCACTGGCCGGCCGGGATCCAGACGCAGGAGATCACGCCGTTCTCGTCGTCGGTGACCGCCCGCTGGATCGCCGAGGTGTCGTCGATGCCGTCGTCCGGCACCGCGCCGTACTGGGTGATCGACGTGCAGCCGGACGGCTGGGACAGCTGGGGCGCGACCTGCTCGAGGTCGATCAGGTCGAGGTAGTAGAAGGACGCGTTGTCACCACTGTCAACTTGGAGTTTGAACTTCGTGCCCGGCGGATACGACGTGCCGAGCAGCGCGTGCGACTCGTCGAAGAGCCGGCGCGCGTTGGCACCGGGGCTGTTGGACAGGCTCTCGGTGTCGTCGGTGGTGCCGTAGAGCCAGGAGTTCCGCGACGACAGGGTCAGCTTCCGGTTGAACACCCCGTTGACGTACAGGCTGATCGTCGCCTCCTGCCCGCCGCCGCTCGCGGAGTCCGGGATGGAGTTGCGGACGACGATCGAGTTGGCCTGGGCGGCCGAGGTGGCCTCGACGTACTGCCCCTGTGCGGTGAGCCGGACCGACGCGCGGCCGGACGACTCGGTGCCGAAGTTGGTGTGCCCGAACGTCCGCAGCGCGTCCGCCGTGACCAGGGTGCCCTGGTAGCTGCCGGCCTCGGCCTCGTACTCGGTGTACGGCACCGCCGCGCCCCGCCCGACCACGATCGACCGGGTTCCGGTGTTGTTGTTCTCGTTCGTCTCGGCCACCGCGCCGGCCGCGTCCGCGGTCGCCGTGACCGTGACCCCGCCGGTGGTCGCGGTCCACGTGCCGGGGATGGCGACGGTGGCCGTGGCGCCCGCGGCGATCGCCGGGGTGCTGCCGTTGAGCGTGGTCGACCCCGCGGTCACCCGGGTCGTCGAGGCGCCGGCCTGGCTGGTGCCACGGTTGCGGACGGCCACGGTGAAGCTGACCGGGGCCCCGACGGCCGGGTTGGCCGGGCTCGGGGTGATCGACGCGATCTCCAGGTCGGGGCCGGGGGACTGGGCCACGACCAGGGCGGTCGGCGACGTGTAGGTGTTGTTGTCGTTGTTCGTCTCCGGCACGGTGTCGGCCGGGTCGACGGTCGCGGACACGGTGTAGCTGCCCTGCGCCCGCCGGCCCGCGGCCACGGTCACGGTGGCCGAGGCGCCGGCCGCGAGCGCGCCGACCTGCGCGGTGCCCACGGTGGTGCCGTTCAGCTTGACGTCGGCGGTGGTCGCGGCGGAGGCGGCGGTGCCGGCGTTGCGGACGGTTGCCGACACGCTGATCGACGAGGTCTCGTCGGGCGAGGCGGGCGTCCATGACGTACCCGTCACCGTCAGGTCGGGGTTGGGCGCCCAGGCGCCGATCACCTGGAACTCGGCGGCCTGCCCGCCCGGCGCCCCGCTGTTGGTGAAGAACTGCAGGCGGACGTCCGTGGCGCGGCCGCTGACCGGGATGGTGACGGTGTTCTGGTTCGACGAGGGGTTGAAGGCGTAGTCGGCGCGGGCCTTCAGCGAGGTGAAGCCGGTCGCGCTCTGCGCGCGCCCGGAAACCTCGATCGCCTGGGTACGCGGACCCCAGATCGGATTGGGGTTGAGCTTGACGACCACCGCGGTGACATCGGCGTTCGCCCCCAGCTTGGCGGTGAGCGTGGCGGGCTGCCCGGCCGCCTCCCAGTAGGTGCCGGTGTTGCCGTCGACCGCGTTACCGGCCACGAAGGACTGGGTGAACGACGACGCCTCGATCGGCTTGTTCACGGCCAGGTTGTCGCCGTCGACCGGCGGTGGCGGATCCCCCGGGTCGGTGCCGCCGGGACCGTAGATCTCGAACTCGCCGATCTGCCCGGCCGGCCACCCCGTGTTCGCGGTGATGGTGAGGCGAACGAATCGGACCGCGGCCGCCGGGAATCCGATCGCGACGGTGTTGCCGGTCGCCGGATCGAAGAACCGACCGGCCGAGGGGGACAGCGTGCTGAAGCTGCTGCCGTTGGTGCTGCCCTGGACCGCGATGGTCTGGGTCCGCGCGCCCCAGGCGGTCGACGGCGGCAGCTTCAGCGTGACCTGATCGACCTGGGTGGTGGATCCCAGGTCGATCTGGACCCACTGCGGGAACGAGCCGTTCGGGCTCTCCCAGTAGGTGTTCGGGTTCTGGTCGTTGACCAGGTTGGCGCCGAAGCCGCCGTTCGAGGCGCCGGCGGTGGCGGTCCGGCCGGGGGAGAGGTTGGGGCCGGCGGCCCGCGCGGGCGCGGAGATCAGTCCGGTGGCGGCGGTGAGGACGAGGGTGAGGATGCCGCCGGCCATCCGGCGGCGCAGCTTCCGTGACATGAGGCCCTCAGTTCATCTTTTGCGGAGCTATTGCCAAGTTCTTTCAGGACGGGGGATTCAAGATTGCAGATATGTGTCCGGTTCGTCAACGGCGGCATCAGTTGTTTCCGATCTGTGGCAACCTCCCGCAGCATCGACAAAACCCGATAGGGTGACCGCGTGCGTACGCGTCGTGCTGTTCTTGCCGTCCTGAGTTCCGTGCTGCTGGTCCCGATCGCGTCGCCGGCCTTCGCCGCGCCCGCCGGGCCGACCGAGCCGGTCCACGACTACGCCTCCGCCGTGCGCGAGCAGGTGTGGGTGCAGACCCCGGTGGACAGTGACGGCGACGGCAAGCGCGACCGGGTCGCGGTGCGCGTCATCCGGCCACGCGACGTCGGCCACAAGATCCCGGTGATCTTCCAGCCCAGTCCGTACTACGCCGGGCTGAAGGACGTGCCCAACCATGACGACATCGACCGCGAGGGCATCCTCCGGCGGGCCGCGCCGCCCGGCGCGAACCGGGCCGAGACGGTCACGTTCTCCGGTTATCTCGACAACTACTTCGTGCCGCGCGGCTACGCCGTGGTGTTCGCCGACAGCCTGGGCAGCGGCGGGTCCGACGGCTGCCCGACCTCCGGCGGCCGCAACGAGACGCTGGGCATGAAGGCGGTCGTCGACTGGCTCAACGGCCGGGCCAAGGGCTGGGACGCCGGCGGGGCCGAGGTCAGCGCCGACTGGAGCACCGGCAAGACCGGCATGATCGGTGTCTCGTACAACGGGACGCTGCCCAACGCGGTCGCCTCCACCGGCGTCGAGGGCCTCGAGACCATCGTCCCGATCGCGGCGATCTCGTCCTGGTACGACTACTACCGCGCCAACGGCGGTGTGGTCGCGCCCGGCGGCTTCCAGGGCGAAGACCTCGACGTGCTGGCCCGGGCCGTCCTCACCCGGCAGAATCCCGAGGTCTGCGCCCCGGTGATGGACGCGATCGAACGCGACCAGGACCGCGTCACCGGCGACTACAGCAAGTACTGGGCCGAGCGTGACTACACCCGCGACGCGTCCCGGGTGAAGGCCAGCGTGCTGCTGGTGCACGGCCTGCACGACATGAACGTGCGCACCGGCCAGGCCGGGCAGTGGTGGGACCTGCTCGCCGCCAACAACGTGCCCCGCAAGATCTGGCTGCACCAGGGCGCCCACTCGGACCCGTTCTCGATCCGCCGCGCCGAGTGGCTCGACACCCTGCACGCCTGGATGGACCACTGGCTGTACGGCATCGACAACGACATCATGAGCCGCCCGATGGCCGACGTGGAGGTCGCGCCGAACGTCTGGAAGACCTCACGCAACTGGCCGATCCCGGGCGCCCGCACCGCCGACTGGTACGCCGGTCAGAACGGCGAGCTGTCGCCGGTGCCCGAGCGGTCCCGCCGGGCCACCTTCGTGGACGACCCGGCGCGTACGGCCGAGAACCTGGCCGCGAACCCGGCCGCGGCCGACGGCAACCGCCTGGCCTTCCAGACGGCGCCGCTGACCGCCGAGACCCGGCTCTCCGGCACGCCCGAGATCACCGTCCGGGCCGACCTGAACGGCAAGTCCCCGTACCTGACCGCGCTCCTGGTCGACTACGGCGCGGCCAACCGGTTCGCCGGGCGCCGAGCCGTCCCCGGCCAGGACTGCGTCGGCCCCGGCATCCCCGAGGACCCCGGCTGCTTCAACCGCAGCGAGTACGTCACCGCGGAGACGCCGTACGAGATCGTCACCCGCGGCTGGGTGGACGTGCGCAATCGGCACGGCCGCAACGTCAGCGAGCCGATCACGCCGGGTGTGGCGTACACGGTGAAGTGGGATCTTCAGACCACCGACCACGTGTTCGCCCCGGGCCACCGGATCGGCCTGGTGATCATCTCGACCGAACGTGATCACACCCTGCGCTACCCGGCCGGCACCGAGGTCGGCGTGCGCCTCGGCATCTCCCGGATCAGCCTGCCGCTGGCCCGGCCCTAGCGAACGGTCAGTCGTTGTAGTTGATCGACGGCACCGCGATCGCCCCGAGACCGGGGATGGCGCCGTCCCGGGCCTGCCGGACCAGCTCGCGGGCGGCGTCCACCCCGTTCTCGCCGGTCTTCGACATCCGCGCCGCGGCCAGCCCGCAGACCACCGGGGTGGCGAACGACGTCCCGCTCCACTTGGCCATGCCCTTGTAGCGCATCTTGACGCCCTTGTTCGGCGGTTCCTCGCCGATGTAGGTACCCACCGGGAACGCGTTGACCAGGTCCTCACCCGGGGCGTAGACGTCGACCCAGCCGCCGAAGTTGCTGAACGTGGCCCGTTCCCGCTGCGTCGGGTCGAGCGCGCCCACCGACACCGTGTACGGCGACGCGGCCGGCCAGAACGGCTGCCGCACCCCGTCGTTCCCGGCCGCCGCGACCAGCAGGACGCCCTTGTGCAACCGCAACCGGCGGCGCCCGAACAGCTGGAGGCTGAGCAGGTCGCGGGAGTGGTGCGTCCAGGTGCCGGCCGAGAAGTTGATGATGTCGGGGCTGTCGTTGTCCAGGATGTCCATCAGCGCGTCGACCAGCTCGGTCTCGAACCGCGCGCCGCCCGGCTCGAAGCTGGCCCGCACGTGCACCTCGGCGGCCGGCGCCAGGCAGCGGATCACCCCGGCGATGAAGGTGCCGTGACCGGCGTACTCGGTCATCGGGTTCTCCAGGATGCCCCGGTCCAGGTCGCCGGTGACGCCCTTGAGCCACGGCGAGCGCTTGGTGGCCTCGGGGTCGAGGCCGGTGTCGGCGACCACGACGCGGATGCCCTGGCCCGCGGTCGTGTCCGGGTTGACGGCGGGCACCGGCGCGGTGTCCGGCGGGACCGGTGTCGGCTCGGAGGCCGGGCAGTGGCCGGCGTTGCCCGAGATGTGCACCAGGTGGTTGGCGGTGACCAGGCCGCGGCCCATCACCCGGTCGACCTCGCGGATCGCGGTCATCGTGCCGCCCGGCACGTGCATCACCCGGTAGCCGGGCGCGGCCGGCGAGCGGTCCTGCACGTCGCAGGTGATGTTCAGGCTCCACAGGTGATCCTGGACGGGCTTGACGTGCTGTTCCTCGACGAGCATGGCGGTCGGCTCGTAGTGGAACTCGACCCCGGTCTCCTCCCAGTTCTCCGGTCCGGGGGCGATGTCGATCCCCCGCTGCCGGAATCTCTCCCGGAGAACCCGGAGCTGGGCCTGCTGGCGGGTCTCCGGCTGGGAACCCGTTCGTTCGTCGGTCATCGTTTCTCCTAGTATGGGCGCGTGTCAGCTGGCGTGACGTCCGAGCGGCTGCTGTCCTTGGCGCTGTCCCGCCCGGCCGAGGCGTTACGAGAGGCCGACCAGATTCTGGCCGGTCGCCCTGACGCATGGGTTGCGTCGATCGCCCGGCAGGCCCGGGCCATCGTGTGGCGAGACGCCGGCCGCACCGCGGCGGCGATCACCGAGCTGCGTCGTGCGGTGCGCGACGCGCGGGCGTCCGGTCAGGCCGAGCGGGTCGCCGACGTGCAGGCGACGCTCGGTCTCACGTTGGGTTTCGCCGGGCGTACGCGGTCGGGCCTGGCGATGCTCGACGAGGCGGTGGCCGGCAGCCGGGGCGTCCCCAGCGGCCGCAATCTGATGCGCCGCGCCGACCTGCTGCGCGTGCTGGGCCGGCACGACGAGGCCCTGGAAGACCTGCGCCGCGCGATCTCCCTGCTGCGCCGCGGCGGGGACCGGCTCTGGGAGGCCCGCTCCCGCATGCACCGGGTGCTGGTGTTGTGTGCGATCGGCCAGACCGCCCGCGCCGACCGCGACCTGACCGAGGCCGAGCGCCTCTACCAGGACCTCGGCGGTCAGGACATGGAGCTGGTCAACGTCCTGCACAACCGCTCCGACCTGGCCTATCTGGCCGGTGACCTGGCCGGGGCGCTGGGCTACCTCGACGCGGCGGCCGACCGCTACGCCCGGCTCGGCGTGCACACCTACTCGTACGGGCTGGCCACCGACCGTTGCTGGGTGCTGCTCGCCGCCGGCCTGTTCACCGAGGCGATGACCGGGGCCGAGGAGACGATCCGCGACCACGCCGCGCGCGGTGACGCCACCCAGGCCGCCGACCTGCTGTTCGCCGCCGGTCAGGCCGCGTACGCCGCGGGTCGCCCGGCCCTGGCCGTGGAACGCGCCGCGGCCGCCCGCGACATCTTCCGCCGGCAGGGCCGCGAACGGTGGCACGCCCGCGCGTCCTTCGTGGTGCTCCAGTCCCGCTGGGCCGAGGGCCACCGGGACGGCCGGCTGGTCACCCGGGCCGGCCGGCTGGCCGACCGGCTCGACCAGCTCGACGCCCTGGAAGCGCCCGCCGCCCACCTGCTGGCCGGCCGGCTGGCCGCCGAGCGGGGCCGGCACGCCGACGCCGACCGGCACCTGGCCCGGGCCGCGCACTTCCGCAACCGCGGGCCCAGCTTCGGTCACGCCGTCGGCTGGCTCGCCCACGCGCTGCGGGCCAAGGGCCGTGGCGACACCAGGGCGATGCTGTCGGCCTGCCGCTTCGGGCTGCGCGCGGCCGAGAACCACCGCCGCACCCTGGCCGCTCCGGAACTGCTCGCGCACGCCACGGTCCACGGCATCGAGCTGGTCGAGCTGGCCCAGCGTGAGGCGGTCGCCCGCGGTGACGCGCGGATGTTGCTGCGCTGGAGCGAACGCTGGCGGGCCGGTGGTCTGGCCGTCGCGGCCGTCCGCCCGCCGGACGATCCCGAGCTGGCCGCCGAGATGACGGCGCTGCGCTCGGTCGAGGGGCGGCTGGCCCAGGCGCGTGCGGCCGGCCTGCCGGTGCGGCAGATCGAACAGGAACGCCGGGCTCTGGAGGGGGCGATCCGGGCGCGCACCCGCCGGGTCTCCGGCACTCACCCCACCACCGATCAGCCGGGTACGGACAGAGCGCCCGACCCGCTCTCGGCGCTGGGCGGCCACACCCTGGTCACGCTGACCTTCCTGGACGGCATCCTCTACGCCACGACCGTGGCCGGCGGGCGTGCCCGCACCCAGGAGGTCGGCCCGCTCGCCACCGCCGTCCGCGAGGTCGAGCTGGCCCGCTTCGCCCTGCGCCGGCTGGCCCGTGGCCGCCCGCCGATGGGCGCCGGACCGGCCCTGGAGGCGGCCGGCGCCGCCCTGGAACGCGCCCTGCTCGGCCCGGCCGCCACCCTGCTCGGCGCCGGCCCGGTGGTCGTCGTCCCGCCGGCCATCCTGCACTCGGTGCCCTGGGGCATGCTGCCCGCGCTGCGGGACACCCCGTTCGTGGTGGCGCCGTCGCTGGCCACCTGGCTGCGCGCCGGGCGCACCGAACACACCGGACGCCGCCGGGTGGTGCTGGTCCGCGGCCCCGAGCTGGACGGCACCGGGCTCGAGATCAAGCACATCGCCCGCACGTACCCGCAGGCCACGGTGCTCGAGAACGGCAGCGCGACCGCCGAGGCCGTGCTGTCCGCCCTGGACGGCGCGTGGATCGCGCACATCGCCGCGCACGGGGTCTTCCGCGGTGACAACCCGCTCTTCTCCAGCCTCGCCCTGGACGACGGGCCGCTCACCGTCTATGACCTCGGGCGGCTGAGGCGCGCGCCGGCCCGGCTGGTGCTCTCCAGCTGTGAGAGCGGCGTGGCCGCCCCGGTCAGCACCGACGAGCTGCTCGGCATGGTCAGCGCGCTGATCCCGCTCGGGACGCGCAGCCTGGTCGCCAGCGTGGTGCCGGTGAACGACGCGGTCACCAGCGCGCTGATGGCCGAGTTCCACGAGCGGCTCCGGGCCGGCCAGGGGTTCGGCGCCGCCCTGCGCGACGTACGCCAGGCCGCCGCCGGTGCGGGCGACGTGATCGCCCTGGCCACCGCCTGGTCGTTCGTCTCGCTCGGCCGCTGACCGTTCCCGCAGCGACAGCGCCGCTGAGCGTTCCCGCAGTGGTAGCTCAGGGCGGTATCCGGGCGCGAAATGGCGCGCTGGGCTACCACTGACCGTCACAGAATCACCCAGGACGTCACGAGCTTGGCGCCGCCCGGCAGGTCGCAGCGCAGCCGCACCGGGCCGCTGGCCAGGTCGCCGACCAGGAACCGGCCCAGGTCGTCGAGGTCGAGCGGGGTGGTCGCCCGGCCGTCGCTCTCGACCACCGCCTCGGTGCCCGGGCCCGCCCCGAAGACCTGGCCCATCATGGTCCAGCCGGCGCCCTCGGCGCGTACCGTCATCTCGACCTGGGTGCCGTCCGCCGCGAACGACAGCAGCCGCTCGTCGGTGGCCTGCCGGACCGGTTCGAAGTCGGCGTCCGCCGTCGAGTCGGCGATCAGTTCGGCCAGCTCGGCGTCGAGGTCGCGGGTCAGGAAGGCGGCGCGGGCCGCCTCGCGTACGTGCTGAGGCACCGGGTCGACCAGCGCGGCCAATCGGCGCAGGTCGGCGAGCAGTTCGTCATCAACAGAAGTCACGAGGCCACCGCCATGATGCGTCGCAGGGAATTGAGACAACGCTGCCGGGTCGGCCCGATGCCGCCGATCGGCATTTCCAGGGCGACCGAGACGGTCGCGTAGGTGGGCGCGGGGTCGGACATGAGGACGCGCAACAATGCCCGGCACTGGGCCGAGATCTGGCTGAACGCCCGCCAGAGCGCCTGGTCACGCTCGTCGCGCAGGACGCCGTCGTCCACCCCCGGGCCACCCTCGTCGGGGAGGTCGTCGAAATCTTCGTGCGGCACCGACTTGGTGCGCTGCCGCAGGATGGCGAGGCACTCCCGCCGGATCGTGGTGGACAGCCAGCCCGCGATCCGGTCGGGATCACGGATGGTGTCCAGTTTCTCCACCAGCCGCAGCCAGGTGGCCTGCACCGCGTCGGCGGAGTCGGCCTCGTTGAGCCGCATCGCCCGCGCCACCGACCAGAGCAGAGAGGTGTACTGCTCGGTCAGCTCGTCCCAAGCGGTCCCGTCGCCCGCGGCGGCCCGCGCGATCAGATCAGCGCCGCCGGTGTGGTCGGGTGCCTCCATCCATTCCTCACGTTCGCTCGGCGGGAAGAACCGGCTCCCCGCGTCATCCGCCACGATGTGATCCCGCAGCGCCCCGATACTTCCCTGAGCGCCCGCGCCGTTGGCTGATACGTCCGGAGTGCGACACAAGGACGCTAGATTCGGCCCTATGAGCCAGTTCCTGTCGGCACGGGCCGGCCACTGGACCGGCGACGGCACCGGGGTGACGGTGATCCTGCCACCGCCCGGCACCGTCGGATCCGGCGAGGTCCGCGGCGGTGCCCCGGCGACCCGCGAGTTTGCCCTGCTCGACCCGACCCGCCTGGTCAACCGGGTGGACGCGGTGGTGCTGTCCGGCGGTTCGGCGTTCGGCCTGTCCGCCGCCGACGGCGTCGTGGGCGCGCTCCGGGAGCGTGGGCAGGGCTTCGAGACGCCGGTGGGGCCGGTGCCGATCGTGGTCGGCCTGTCGCTGTTCGACGCGTCGGCCGGCGGCGCCCCGCCGACGGCCGATTCCGGCCGGGCGGCCTTCGAAGCCGCGCTGTCGGACGAGCCGCTGGCCGCCGGCCGGGCCGGCGCGGGCACGGGGGCGACCACCGGCAAGTGGCGTGGCCGCCTCGACGCCGGCGGCATCGGCGTGGCCGTACGCTCGGCCGGATCCGTGCGGGTGGCGGCCCTGATCGCGGTCAACGCCTGGGGCGATGTGATCGCCGGGGGCAGCGTCCCGGAGCCGCCGGCCGAACCGGGTCGCGGGTTCGAGATGCAGAACACGACGATCGGGGTCGTGCTGACCACGGCGGCGCTGTCGAAGACCGACTGCTACCTGCTGGCCCAGAGTGGCCACGCCGGTTATGCGCGGGCGATCCACCCGGCCCACTCGCGCTTCGACGGTGACGCCCTGGTCGCCCTGGCCACGGGGGAGTCCGCGGGTCCGGTCAACCTGGACCTGCTCCGGGCGGTGGCCACCGAGACCGTCGCCGAGGCCATCCGGGCCGCCGTGACGTCGTGAAGGCGCGCGTGCTGCTGGTGTGCGTCGTGCTTGCGGGCTGCTCCAGCCCGCAGCCGCCTCCCGCATCCTCTCCCGCGCCGTCCCCGGTGCCGTCTCCCGCGCCCGCGGTCTCGTCCGCCGCACCCGGTCCGGCCGGCGCCTCCGCCGCGCCGGCCTGGTTCGGGACGCGAAGGCTGCGGGTCGGGGTGGCCCAGGACACCCCGCCCGAGCTGCGCAACCGGTCCATCATCACGGTGGACGACCGCCCGCCCCCGGCCGACGGCGCCTTCCACGCCACGATCCAGGCCGTGCCGCCGGACGTGCTCGCCCGCTCGACGTGGACCAAGGGCTGCCCGGTGGCGGCCACCGACCTGCGCTACCTGACGGTCGGCTTCCGCGGCTTCGACGGCCGGGCGCACACCGGCGAGCTGCTGGTCCACCGGCGGGCGGCCGAGGCGCTGGTCAAGGTCTTCGGCACGCTGTTCGCCGAGGGATACCCGATCGAGCGGATGCAAGTGACCAGCAGCGCCGAGCTCAACGCCCCGCCGACCGGCGACGGCAACACCACCTCGGTCTTCGCGTGCCGGCCGGTGCGCGGTCAGAAGGCGTGGTCACAGCACGCGTACGGCCTGGCCGTGGACGTCAACCCGTTCCAGAACCCGTACCACAAGGGCAAGGTCCTGCTCCCCGAGCTGGCCACCGCCTACCTCGATCGGGGCGAGGTCCGGCCCGGCATGATCCGGCCGGGCGGTCCCGTGGTCCGGGCGTTCGCCTCGGTCGGCTGGGAGTGGGGCGGCGACTACCGCTTTTTGAAGGACTTCATGCACTTCTCGGCCAACGGCGGTTAAGATCGACGCGTATCAATGGCTGCGAGGTGGGCGGTGCTCATGCGTGTCCGAATCGGAATTCTCCTGGCCGTGATCGTCTCGATGGTGATGACCGGGGTGCCTTCGCCGGCCTCGGCCGCGGCCGGGCGTTCGGCCATCTACGGCGGTGGCCCGTTCTACAGCGGCGGGCAGGGCGTCATGGACACCCTGCGGTCCTCCGGGTTCACCACCGTCGTGCTCTGGGCCATCCACGTCCGGGCCGACACCGGCGACCTGTGGCTCAACGACATCCGCATCATCTCCAACGGGCAGTACGTGGGCGACTCGGGCTGGCCGGCCCGGCTCGCCACCCTCAAGCGGGCGCCCACGTCGGTCAACCGGATCGAGGTGTCGGTCGGGTCGGCCGGCCCCAACGACTGGGGCGCGATCAAGACCCTGATCGAGCGGGACGGCACCGGCTCCGGCAGCGTCCTCTACCGCAACTTCCAGGTGCTGCGCACGATCACCGGCGCCGACGCGATCAACGACGACGACGAGCAGCAGTACGACCTGACGACCACCACCGCGTTCGCCAACATGGTCATCGGGCAGGGCTACAAGTTCACCTTCGTGCCGTACACGAACATGGCCTTCTGGCGCAGCCTCAAGAACAACCTCGGCGCGGCCGTCGACCGGGTCTACCTCCAGGCGTACGCGGGTGGCGCTGGCAACAACCCGGCCACCTGGGCCCAGCAGCTCGGCATGCCGGTCGACCCGGGGCTGTGGAGCCGGCACGGCAGCGGCTGCGCGAGTGGCGACACCCCCGCCACCGTCGAGAGTCGCATGCGCGGCTGGGCCAGCTCGGCCGGCATCCCGGGCGGCTTCCTCTGGCTCTTCGACGACATGCAGGCCTGCGCCGCGCAGGGCACCCCCGCGCAGTACGCGGCCGCGGTCAACAACGCCACCGGGTCGACGACGCCGTCCCTGCCGCCGGGCAGCAACCTCGCGCTGAACCGCACGGCCACCGGCTCGGCGTCGTGCGCCACCACCGAGGCGCCGGCCAAGGCGGTCAACGGCAGCGTCTCGGGCGGCACCACCGACAAGTGGTGCTCGACCGTCGCCACCAAGCAGCTCCAGGTCGACCTCGGCGCCGGCCGGTCGTTGACCGGTTTCGTGGTACGGCATGCCGGCGCCGGCGGCGAGTCGGCGTCGTGGAACACCCGCGACTACAACATCGCGGTCTCGGCCGACGGAACCACCTGGACGACGGTCGTCCAGGCCCGCGGAAACACGGCCGACGTGACCACCCACCTCGCGAGCGCGACCGGCCGCTACGTGCGCCTCGACGTGCTGACCGCCGAGCAGTCCGGCACCAGCGCCGCCCGCGTCTACGAATTCGAGGTGTACGGCTGACCCGTCGCGTGGACGGCAACGGGCTGCTCGGTGCTCGGGACGATCGTGCTGAACTCGTACCCCAGCCCCAGCTTCTCCATCACCCGTGCCGAGCGCTCGTTGTCCACATGCCTGATGCTGACCACCCGATCGAGCCCCACCTCGTCGAAGCCGAACCGCAACGCGGCCCGGGCGGCCTCCGTGGCGTACCCATGGCCCCAGGCGCCGCGCACGAACCGCCACCCGATCTCGACCGCCGGCAGCACCTCGGGCAGAAACTCGGGCACCGCGAGCCCCGCCCACCCGACGAACTCGCCGGTCGAACGCAGGTCGACCGCGAACAACCCGAACCCGCGCTGCTCCCAGTCCCGCCGCCACTTCCGCAGCTTGTCCGCGCTCTGCCGCCGATCCAGCACCGACCCGTCCATGATGTAGCGCATCACCTCGGGGTCGGCGTTCATCGCCACGACCGCGTCGAGATCGTCGTCCCGCCAGCCCCGCAGCTCCAGCCGTTCCGTCCGCAAAGAGGTCACACCCGATCATATCGGTGGAGTCCGGTCGTCGGTTGGTCTAGTGTTTGGCCCGGAAAGGCGGTGGGGCAATGCGCTTCCGGCTCGTTGACGTGCCCGGCGAGGGCACCGAGGACGTCGTGGTGGCTACCGGCGGCGCGTACGAGGGCTCGATCTTCACCGGCACCAAGGACGGCGTTGTGCACCGGGTCAGCGCGGACGGCCGGCGGGTCGACGCGGTCGCGAACACCGGTGGGCGACCGCTCGGCATCGAGCTCTTCCCGGACGGGCGGTTGCTGATCTGCGACGCCGTGCGCGGGCTGCTGCTGGTCGACCCCGGTGACGGAGCGGTCGAGATCCTCGTGACGGCGGTCGGCGGCGTGCCGATGCGGTTCTGCAACAACGCGGCGGTGGCCGGCGACGGGACCGTCTATTTCTCGGACTCGTCGACCGTCCACCCGATCGCCGAGTGGAAGGCCGAGATGGTCGAGGTGACCCGCACCGGGCGGCTGCTCCAGTGGCGGCCGGACGGTGAGGTCGTGACG
Source organism: Actinoplanes sp. NPDC051470 (assembly GCF_040682035.1). Lineage (NCBI taxonomy): Bacteria > Bacillati > Actinomycetota > Actinomycetes > Micromonosporales > Micromonosporaceae > Actinoplanes > Actinoplanes sp. NPDC051470. Next base: position 206,684 of record NZ_JBFBAA010000010.1, on the reverse strand, counting down.
CTGCTCGACGGGTTGGCGTTCGCCAACGGGGTGGCGCTGGCCGGCGACGGGTCGTTCATCGTGGTGGCCGAGACGGCCACGCGTACGCTCATGCGCCGGTGGCTCACCGGGCCGCGGGCCGGAGCCGGCGAGGTCCTGGTGTCCGATCTTCCCGGCTACCCCGACAACCTGTCCTCCGGTGGCGACGGCTTGATCTGGGTCGCGCTCGCCAGCCCGCGCGACCCGCTGGTCGAGCGGCTGCAACGCGGTCCGATGTGGCTGCGGCGGGGCGTCACCCGGATCCCCGAGCGTCTGCAACCCTCCGAGCGGCGGACGATCCGGGTACAGGCCTACTCCACCGAGGGAACGCTGGTTCACGACCTGTCGGTTGACGATCAGGAGCATCTCGACCGGTTCCACATGGTGACCGGCGTCCGGGAGCACGACGGCCGCGTGTGGCTCAGCAGCCTGCACGAGTCCGCGATCGCGGTGCTGGAACCGTTCTGAACCGAGCCGCGTCCAAGTCGCCGTGCGGGTCAAAGCCTTACTTCTGGTCATCGTGCTGGTGCTTGCCGGGTGTGGTGGGCCGGGCACGCCGGGGGACGCGGCTCGGATCGATCCCGAGCTGGTCGCCGAGCTGGCGCCGGGGGACGCCCGGACGGTCGGGCAGTCGGTCGACGAGTTCGCCTTCGAGCTGTTCGACCAGGTCGACGACAAGCGGCAGAACACGGTCACGTCGCCGCTGTCGATCACCGTGCTGCTGGCCATGTTGCTGGCCGGCGCCGATGGTGCGACCGCCGACGAGATCGCCGACGTGCTCCACCTCCGCGAGCGGCGTGACGTGCGAGTGGGCGCGTTGCTGCGGGAGCTGGCCGCGACCGACGACGTGACGCTGTCGGTGGCCGACTCGCTCTGGGCCGGCCAGGGTGTGCCGCTGCAGAAGGACTACCTGACCTTCGCGCGCAAGGCTTTCGGGGCGACCGCCGAGCAGCGTGACCTGGGCTCGCCGGAGACGGCCGAGGAGATCGACGCCTGGGCCGCCGAGAACACCAACGGCCGCATCGACAAGATCGCCGCCGACCTGGGCCTGCCCGATCCCCAGGCCGTCATGGTGCTGCTCAACGCGGTGTATTTCCTCGGCGAGTGGAAGACCGAGTTCGACCCCGCCGCCACCCGCCCGGCCAGATTCGGCGCCATCGGCGATGTCCCGACCATGCACAAGAGCAACGCGACCTTCGGGTACGCCGAGCGCGACGGCTACCGCATGCTGCGCCTGCCCTACGGCGAGGACGGCCGCTACGGCATGGAGATCATGCTGCCCGACGAGGGTGAGCAGATGCCCCGCCTCGACGGCGCCGAATGGCGGACGGCCGTGGACAGCATCGAGGAGGAGCGGATCGACGAGGTGGCCCTGCCCAAGTTCGAGCTGCGCTGGAAGGGCGAGCTCACCGACCAGCTCAAGCAGCTGGGCATGCCCACCGCCTTCGCACCCGGCCAGGCCGACTTCCGCCCGCTGTCCCCGCAGGCGACCGCCCTGAGCAAGGTCGTGCAGAAGACCTACATCCGGGTCGACGAGAAGGGCACCGAGGCGGCCGCCGTCTCGGGCGGCGCGATGGCCACCTCGGCCCAGGTCGGCCGGCGCGTCTTCCGCGTCGACCGCCCGTTCATGTTCACCATCTCCGACCGGCCGACCGGCACGATCCTGTTCCTGGGTTCGGTGACCGACCCGCGTGGCTAGGCCGCTAGGGCAGAAGCCCGGCCCACGGTTCGGGCGGCGCCGTGAAGAACCGCATGATGCCGAACAGCCGCGCGTACGGCGACGCGGTCCAGTGCCGCCCCGCGGGCACCGGGGTGGGGCTGGCGAGCCGCCCGAGGGCCCAATGCAGGTGGTGCCCCAGGACCCGGGCGGGCCAGTCGCCCAGGTCGGCGGAGCCGAGGTAACCACGGAGGGCCTGATCCACCGACGGCAGCGGCAGTTTCGCGAAGTCGGTGGCCGGGTCGGCGAGCCGGGCGTCACCCCAGTCGACGAACCCGGTGAAGCGCCCACCGGCGTCCACCATCAGGTTCTGCGGCGCCACATCACCGTGGACGAGAACGACCGGCAGCGGCGGGCGTCGCAGTTTCTCGAACCACGCGGTGAGCCAGTGCGCCGTCGCCGGGTCGATGAGCCCGTCGCCCGCATACGTGTTCACCAGCGCGAGGGGGTCGTCGGGGGCGTCGGCGGGGAGCCCCGGCACGGACGTGACCGTATGCAGGGCGGCCAGCCCTTCACCCACCAATTCGTAGAATTCAGCCGAGACGGGCACGTCCACGGCGTCCGCGCCCGGAACCCGGGTGACGATCATGTGATCGCCGGTGTACTCGACGATCGACGACGTCGGCACCCCAGCGGCGATCGCGTACGGGATGACGACCGCCTCGCGCGCCAGATCAGCCGCGGCCGAGGCGTCGCGGGGAACCCGCAGAACGAGCGAGTCGCCGAGCGCGTAACACCGGTTGGCGTCACCGCCCGGCATCGGGTGAACCGGAAGCGCATACCGCCGGCCGACGGCCTCCGGACCCTGGAACGGCATTTGGACGATCTTAGTCCGGGGTGATAATCGCCTGGTGCGGCAGCGGCTTGATCAGGTGGTGTTGGGGGATGGCACCGCTGTGGCCTACGCCGTGGTCGGGAGCGGGCGGCCGCTGGTCTATGTGATGGGCTGGCTCACGCACCTCGAGCTGGGATGGGAGCTGCCGGCCGAGCGGGCGCTCTACGAAGGGCTGGCCCGCGACGGCCGGCTGGTGCGGTACGACCGGGCCGGGTGCGGGCTGTCGGCGGGCACGGGGCGGGCGGCCTCGCTGGAGTTCGAGCTCGAACAGCTGGGGGCGGTCGCGGCCACGCTGGGTGAACCGTTCGATCTGATGGGCACCTCGATGGGCGCGCCGGTGGCGGTGGCCTGGGCCGCGGACCATCCCGAGACGGTGCGGCGGCTGGTGCTGTACGGCGGCTGGGTGCGCGGCGACGAGTTGTCCGCGCCGGGCGTACGCGATCATGTTCTGGGGTTGATCGAATCGCACTGGGGGCTGGGGTCCGACGTGCTCACCGACATCTTCGCGCCGGACGCCGATCGGGCCACCAGGGCCGAGCTGGCCCGGTATCAGCGGGCCTGCTCCAGTGCGGCGACCGCGCGGGCGTTGCTGGCGCTCAGTTACCAGCTCGACGTGACCGACCGGCTGGGCCGGGTGGGGGCGCCCACCCTGGTGGTGCATCGGACGGGAGATCGGGCGGCGCCCGTGGCGCAGGCGGAAGCGCTGGCCGGCGGGATCGGCGGCGCCCGGCTGGAGCTGGTGCCGGGGCGGTCGCATCTGCCGTACGCGGGGGACCGGGACGAACTGATCCGGGTGGTCCGGCGGTTCCTGGGTTTGCCCGTCCCGCGGCGACGGGCCGACGGGCTCACGGCTCGCCAGCGGGAGGTGGCCGACCTGGTCCGCCAGGGGTGCACGAACCGGGAGATCGCGGCGCGGCTGGGGATCGACGAGCGCTCGGCCGAAGGGCATGTGGAACGGATCCGGCTGCGGCTGGGGTTCCGGTCGCGCGCGCAGATCGCCGGCTGGGTCAGCGAAAACCGCACACTGGGGTAGTTCCACGCCTGACAGGCCGGCGGGCGGCGCGCAGAGTGGCTCCCGTGACAGACATCAGGACCGGCTTCGAGGTGCATCGGGCGCGCGGGGCCTTCAACGCCGCCTTCTTCAGCGTCATGGGGCCGTACATCGAACGGAACGTGCGGCGGCACAAGCGGCGGGTCTACGCCGGCCTGCCCGCGACCGTGGTCGAGCTGGGGCCGGGGGTGGGCGCGAACCTCCGCTACCTGCGGCCGGGGTCGACCCTCATCGCCATCGAGCCCAACGTGCCGATGCACCGGCGGCTGCGGGCGGCGGCCGAGCGCCGTGGCGTACATCTGGATCTGCGTGACCGGCTCGCCGAGCGCACCGGCCTGCCGGACGGCAGCGCCGACTGCGTGATCTCGTCGCTGGTGCTCTGCACGGTGGCCGACCCGGCCGAGGTCCTGACCGAGGTCCGCCGCATCCTGCGTCCCGGCGGCACCTTCCGCTTCGTGGAGCACGTCGTGGCGCGGGACGGCGCCCCGACGCGCGTGCTTCAGCGGGCGCTGCGCCGGCCGTGGGCCTGGACGTTCGAGGGCTGCTCGTGCGAGCGCGACCTGGCCGGCCTGGTGCGCGCGGCGGGGTTCGCCCGGGTCGAGATCGAGCCCTACCGGCTGCACAGCCCGTTCGTCACGTTCAATACCCAGGTGGCCGGGATCGCGTCAGCGTGACGCGGGGCGGTAGGCGGCGTTGCGGCCGGGGCGGCGGGGCTTGTGCTTCCAGCGGCGGGGGGACTGGACGACCACGCAGGCCTTGGGGTCGGTGGCGGGCGGGGGTGTCGGCGGCGCGGGCGGGTGACAGCGGTCGGACCGGCAGAACATGGGCGGGGTCTCCTAGGTCTTGTCTCAAATTCAATCCCAGTTGTTCTGCCCCGAAAGCGAATTTGAGACAGGACCTAGGGGGTGAGGATCGCCGAGCTGAGGAGGGCCAGTTTGTCGGCGGCGGTGGTGCCCGGGTCGGGGTGGTAGATGACGAGCATGATGCCGTCCGTACCGCTGATGTGGAGCTTTTCGCGGTTGAGGCGTAGCTCACCCACCTGCGGGTGCTGGAAGGGGACGACCGCGCTGCCGCGGGGGCGTACGTCGTGGCGGGCCCACAGGGTGCGGAACAAGGGGCTGGCCAGGGACAGCTCGCCGACCAGCTCGATGAAGCGCGGGTCGTCGGTGTCGGTGCCGACGGCCTCGCGGAGGCCGGCGACGATGCCGGCCGCGGCCACCTCCCAGTCGGGGAACAGGGCCTGCTCGGCCGGCTCGAGGAACACGTCGCGGACCCGGTTGCGGCCCGGGACCAGCCGTGGGGACAGGGCCGTGGCCAGCGGGTTGGCGGCCAGCACGTCGAGGCAGCGGCCCTCGGCGAAGGCGGGCAGCGGGAGCATGGCGACGAGCTGGGCGGTGCTGGGCGGGAGGGTCTCGGTGCGGCGGCGGCGCACCGAGCGGGGCTTGTCGGCGGCCAGGCTGAGCAGGTAGGCCCGGGCGTCGTCGTCGAGCCGCAGAACCCGGGCCAGCGACTCGAGGACCTGCACGGATGGGCTGCGGTCGCGGCCGCGTTCGAGCCGCAGGTAGTAGTCGGCGCTGATGCCGGCCAGCATCGCGACCTCCTCGCGGCGCAGGCCGGGCACCCGCCGCACGCCGACGACCGGGACACCCGCCTGCGCGGGCGTGACGAGTTCGCGGCGGGCGCGGAGGAAGGCGCCCAGCAGGTTCTCCTCGGTCATGCCTCAACCGTAGGCATGATCGGGCCCCGGTGAGGAGGCCCTGACAATCCCCCTATGCCGGTGCGGGGTGAAGGGGCAGGCCGAACAGTGCGGCCTGGTCGTCGCCGAGGAAGGACGTTATGGATTCGATGCGGTCGCCGGCCACGGTGAACACGTTGATCGACCAGAACCGGCCCTCGAGGTAGGAGGCGACCGCGGGCTGGCCGTTGGCCGCCACCGGGCGGTGCTGCCAGCGGCCGCACGAGGTCAGCGGGACCTTGATCGCGAAGTCGGTCACCGCGCCGAGGCCGGCGTACCAGTGGGCCATCGGCGGCATCGACCAGGTGACGTCCTTGGTCAGCAGGGCCACCAGGCCGTCGGCGTCACCCTGCTCCAGCGCGTCGGCGAAGGACGTGACCAGCGACCGTACGCCGGCGTCGCCGAGCTTGCGGAGGACCTGCTGCTGCGTACGCGACGGAAGCTTGGCCGACCGCGCCCGCTGCAGCGCGCTGTTGACCGACGCGGGCGTGGTGGCCATCAGCTCCGCGACCTCCGCGGCCGAGAAGCCGAGCACCTCGACGAGCAGCAGCGCCGCCCGCTGGTTGCCGGGCAGATGCTGGAGCGCGGCGACGAAGGCCAGCTCGACCGACTCGCGCTCCTCGGCGCGCAGCCCGGCGTCCGGGTACGGGCCCAGCCACGCCACCTCGGTCACCGGCGCGTCGGTGAGCACCGTGTGATCGCTGGCCGGCCCCAGGTCCATCGGCAGCGCCCGCCGCCCGCGCTTCTCGATCAGGTCCAGACAGGTACGGGTGGCGATGGTGTAGAGCCACGACCGCGCCGAGCCGCGCCCCTCGAAGCGGTCCATCCCGCGCCACGCCCGGACCAGGGCCTCCTGCACCGCGTCGTCCGCGTCGTGGCTCGAGCCGAGCATGCGGTAGCAGTGGGCATGGAGTTCCCGGCGCAGCGGCGCGACGAGATCATCGAACGGGATCACGCGAGGTACCTTTGCTTGACAATGCAACCAACGACGGTGGTCAGCGGGCAGGCGTGGCGACGATGGGTCGCGGTCGCCGCCGTGGTCGTCGTGCTCTGCAGCGTACCCATCGTGTTGAGCCTGAGGCCCGCACCGGCCGCGACCACCGCCGACCCGCAGACCCTGCGTGACCGGATGGTCGCGTCCGCCGGTCAAGCTTTTCAGGGGTACGCGCAGAGCAGCGGCCTGCTGCCGTTGCCGCCGCTGCCCAACCTCACCGAGATCACCCGCCCGCTGTCCAGCCGCACCGAGATGCGGGTCTGGTACGCCGGCCCGGACAGCTGGCGGGTGGACGTGATCGACGGCGCCACCGAGCGCGACACCTACCAGTACCAGGACAGTCAGTTCATCTGGGACTTCGGCGACAACCGCCTCACCCAGGTGGTCGGCGAGCAGCCGGTGCGTCTGCCCCGGCCGGCCGACCTGGTCCCGCCCGAGCTGGTGCGGCGGCTGCTCAAACTCTCCGCCGGCGATCGGCTCGTGCCGGTCGAGGGCAAGCGGGTGGCCGGGATCCCCGCCGCCGGCCTGCGCGTCCTCCCGGCCGGTCCGGACACCACGATCGACCACGTCGACGTCTGGGCCGACCCGTCGACCGGGCTGCCGTTGCAGGCCGAGGTGACCGCGAAGGGCGGCGAACGCCCCGTGTTCACCACGCGGTTCTTCTCCGTGACGATGACCGCTCCGGCGGCACGGACGGTCACCCCGCCGTCCCTCGACGACGTGCAGGTCACCGACGCGCCCGACCTGCTCGGTCAGATCTCGCGGCGGCGGCGCGGCGGCGACCTGCCGGCGACGCTGGGCGGCGAGCAGCGCAACACCGCGGTCGAGGGCCTCACGTCGGCCGCGTCCTACGGCGACGGCCTGGCCCAGTTCGTGGTGATCACGCTGCCCGGCCGGTTCGGCGACCAGGCGTTCGACCGGATCGGCACGTACGGCGCCGACGTCCATCTCGACGGCGGTCACGGGGTGGTCCTCGGCACCGGGCTGCTGACGATTCTCGCGGTCAGTACCGACCGCGTCTACCTGGTCGCCGGCTTCGTCCAGCCGGCCGTGCTGCGCCGCGTCGCCGCCGACCTCGCGAGGAGCGCGCGATGATCACGACCAGGGGCCTTGTCAAGACGTACGGGAAGGTCACCGCCGTGGACGACGTCGATCTGGACGTGCGCGAGGGCGACCGCTACGGGCTGCTCGGCCCCAACGGCTCCGGCAAGACCACGCTGGTCCGGATGCTGCTCGGTCTGGTCTTCGCCACCCGCGGCGAGATCGAGGTGCTGGGGTTCAAGGTCCCCCGACGGGTACGCGAGGCGCTGCCGCGGATCGGCGCCATGGTCGAGGGGCCCGGCCTGTACGCGCACCTCAACGGCCGGGCCAACCTGACGCTGATGGACGCCGCCGGCCCCGGTGGCAGCCGTTCCGACCGGAAGCGGCGGGTCGGCGAGGCGCTGGAACGCGTCGGCCTGGCCGGCATCGACCGGCGCCCCGTCAAGGCGTACTCGCTGGGCATGCGACAACGCCTCGGCCTGGCCGCCGCCCTCCTGCGGCAACCGCGGCTCCTGGTCCTGGACGAGCCGACCAACGGCCTCGACCCGCGCGGCATCCGCGAGATCCGCGACCTGCTGGCCGAGCTCAACGCCGAGGGCACCACCGTCTTCCTGTCCAGCCACCTGCTCGGCGAGATCGACGCGCTGTGCTCGCGGGTCGGGGTGATGGACCGCGGCCGTCTGGTGCTGCAGGACGAGCTGTCCGCGCTGCGCGCGCCGACCGGCCGGGTTCTGGTGGGTACGCCGGAGCCGGATCGCGTGGTGGCCCTGCTGAACGGCCGGGTCGAGAAGCGCGACGGCTCCCGGCTGACCGTGCGGCATGCTGATCCGGGCGACCTCAACACCGAGCTCGTCCAGGCCGGGATCCGGGTGACCTCGATCGGCGCCGAGCGGCGAACTCTCGAACAGGTGGTCCTCGAGGCCACCACGACCAGTTCGGACCGTGTCTCATGATCCGTGTCGAGATCGCGAAGCTGTTCCGGCGGCCCCGCACGTACGTCATCGCGGGTCTGCTCTGTGCCCTGCCCTTCGTGGTGGCGGTGTTCCTGGCGACCACCCGGATCCCGCCGCCACCCGGGCAGGGCGGTGCGTTCCTGTCGGCGGTGCTGAGCAACGGCTCGCTCTATCCGGCGGCGGCGATGGCTCTGGTCATGCCCGTGTTCCTGCCGGTCTCGGTGGCCGTGCTGGCCGGCGACTCGGTGGCCGGCGAGGCGTCCCAGGGCACCCTGCGCTACCTGCTGATCCGGCCGGTCGGGCGCACCCGCCTGCTGGTCGCCAAGCTGGTCGCGCTGATCGTGTTCGTGCTCTTCGCGATCGGCGCGGTGCTGCTCACGTCGTTCCTGACCGGCATCACGATGTTCGGCGGCGAGCCGGCCGCCGGCGTGGCCATCCCCGCCGACGTGACGTCGCTGTCCGGTGTCACGATCACGCCGTTCGGGCTGGTCATGCGCCTGCTGGCCACGGTCGCGTACATCGTGATCTCGATGCTCTCGGTGGCGGCGATCGCGCTGTTCCTGTCCACCATCACCGACTCGGGCCTGGGCGCGGCCATGGGCGCGCTGGCCGTGCTGGTGACCAGCCAGGTGCTGGTCACCCTGGACGCGGCCGCGGCGATCCGGCCCTACCTGCCGACCCGCTACTGGCTGGCCTGGGTCGACTTCTTCCGCGACCCGATCCTGTGGCGCGACATCGAACGCGGCGCCGGCATCCAGCTGGTCTTCCTGGTGGTCCTGCTGGGCGCGGCCTGGGCCAACTTCATGACCCGCGACATCAGCGACTAGCTCTCGCCCGTGATGCTCAGGACGGGCAGGCACTCCTCGACGCCGGTCAGCTCGATGTCGTCCCGGCGGACGCGCTCCCACGCGTCGCGGGTGAGCAGCCACTGCTGGATCCGGCCGGGCTCGCCGCGGCGGGTGTCCCAGTCCAGGCCGTTCGGTTCGTAGCCCAGGCCGCGGGAGATGCGGTTGGACGCCTCATTGTCGACGAAGGCGTCGCTGCCGGCCTCGCGCGCGCCCAGCCCGGCGAAGGCCAGGTGCAGGATCGCCGCCCGCATCTCCTTGCCCAGCCCCTGTCCGCGGCGGCCGGGGGCCAGCCACGAGAAGCTGGACACCGTGCCGAACGCGGTGAAGTTCCGGCCGACGAGGTCCTGCATCCCGACCGGCTCGCCGTCGACCAGCACGGCGAAGTAGAGCCGCCACGCCTCCGGGCTCATCCGGGCGCGACCGGCCCAGACGCCGCGCAACCACCGCCATTCACGCTCCGGGCTGTCGGCGTAGAACGACGTCGGGTCGTCGAACGGCCACGGCTCGACATCGGCGATCCCGGCCCGTACCAGCGGCACCAGCCGTTCCAGCAGCTCGTCGGACGCGCCGGCCAGCGTCAGACGCGGCGTGCGGACTTCCACGTTCAGCGGGGGATAGGTGTGTGCCACGTCCGGACGGTAGCCAGCCGGCCCGGCCGCCGCACGCGATTTCACCGGTCCCGGAGCTGACTGGTGCCGGTCACGCCTTCGAGGATGGTTCACCCGTCCCGGAGCTGGCTGGTGTCGGTCAGGCCCTCGACGATGGCCCGGGCGACCGGCGACGGGTCGGAGCCGTCGAGCGCGAAGCCGTCCGCGACGTGGATGGCGGGCTGGGCCATCATGCGCGGCTGGGTGCCGCGGTGCGGCCAGGTGGCGGTGTGCACGATGAACGGGTGGCACAGGTAGACGTCGCCCGCGGCCCCGGTGGCCTCGGCCGTCGTCCGGACGAGGGTCGACGGGCGCAACAGGCCGGGCACGTCCCCGCCGGGCATGCCGGCCTCGCCCCGGGTGGCCAGGGCGGCCGCCGCGTAGCGGTGTGAGCCCAGGACGAGCCGGGTCGGCGCATCCTCCGGCCCCACGTCCGAGAACAGGAACAGGGCCAGCAGGCCACGCGCCCGGGAGGTCACGTCGGCCCACCACTCGCCATCCTTCCACCAGGAGCCCTCGATGTGCCAGCCGACCTCACCGGGGTACTCCTCGGCCGGGAACCGCACCGGCACCGTCCCGCCGACGTCGGGCCGCCGGCTCCACCGCCCCGCGCCGATGAGCTCGTCGTACGCCGCTTCGAGAGCCGGCGACCCCGCGGCCGTCCGGAACGGCTCCCCGTCCGGGGTGTCGATCCGGATCGACGGCCGCTGCCAGGTGTCCCGGTCGTCGGCCCGCACACCCTGCTCGGCGAGCACGTCCCAGATGATCTGCCGGCAGCCCGCGGCCGTGGCGGCGTCGAACGCCCCACGGACCACGACATAGCCGTCGCTTACGAAGCCCCCGACATCCATGCCGCCATGGTCGCCGTTTTCCGGCCCGGGGCCCAGCCAATAAAGTGGCGCGCTCGATCAGGCCGAACTCACCCGTGCCCTCGCCGCGGCCACGACCGCGCTGATCGCCGAAGTCGGGCTCGCCGACCCAGCCCTGGCCGCCCGCCTCGCCCCTGTTCTCGGTGCCGGCCTGTCCGGCGGTCAGGCGCCGGACACCCGGCTCAGGAACGCGACGGTGTCGGCGACGGCCCGCGCGCAGCTCCTCGGCCGAGTCGGGCGTGGTCGCGCTCCGGCCGGGGCCGCGCCGGAGGACCGCGTCTCGTCGACCGACTTGATCACCCGTGGCGGCGCAGCCTGGACGACAGCGCGTCCACAGAGGAGCATGGGCGGGTGGCTGATGAAGAGATCGACACCTCGGTCCCGCAGACGGCGCGGATCTGGAACTACCTGCTCGGCGGCACCGACAACTTCGAGGTGGACCGGGCGGTCGGCGACCAGATCCTGATCGCGCAGCCTCAGCTGGCCGAACACGCCCGGCTCAGCCGCGCCTTCCTGGTCCGCGCGGTGCGGTTCCTGGCCGGGGAGGCCGGTGTCCGGCAGTTCCTCGACCTCGGCAGCGGGCTCCCGGCCGTGAACAACACCCACGAGGTGGCCCAGGCGGTGGCGCCGGCGAGCCGCGTCGTCTACGTCGACAACGATCCGCTGGTCCTCGCCCAGGCCCGGCGTCTGCTCACCAGCCGGCCCGAGGGCGCGACCGCCTACCTCGCCGCCGACCTGCACGACATGGACCACGTGCTGCGCGAGGCCGGCCGGACGCTAGATCTCACCGAGCCGGTCGCGGTGCTCTTCATGGGCGTCCTGGGGCACATCGAGGACGACGCGGTGGCCCAACAGCTGGTGCGTACGGCCATGGCCGCGGTGCCCGAGGGCAGCTACCTGGCGATCTACGACGGCACCGACATCACGCCGGAGATCGTCGAGAGCGCGCGGCTGTGGAACGAGTCGGCCGCCCTGCCCTACCATCTGCGCAGCCCCGAGCGCCTGGCGCGGTTCTTCGACGGCCTCGAGTACGTCGAGCCCGGCCTGGTCTCGGTCACCCGCTGGCGGCCCGACGCCGACGGCCGCGAGATCGATCAGTTCTGCGCGGTCGGCCGCAAGTCGTCGACGTGAAGCCGGCGGCGGGGGACCGCTGAGGTGGCCCGCGCCGCCGCCTTCCTGGCCTCCGACCACGCCAGCGCCATCACCGGCTCGATCACCAACGTCACGTGCGGCGAGCGGTCAGACCGGGCAGGACGTGGGCGCGGCGAGGGGCTCCGTGCCCAGGGCGGCCAGCACCACGGCGGTCACGGCCGGGTCGGTGGGCAGCGCGCCGTGCGGGATCCGCGACGACGGGCAGATGCTCTGGATCTGCAGGTTCACCGCGCCGTCGAGGACCGCGGACTCGGGCGGCTGGACGGTCTCGTCGTTCGCCGTCCAGATGCTCAGCCAGGGCAGGCCCTCGGGCAGGTCGGCGTCGTCGATGCCGGCGAGCAGGTCGCTGCCCGGCGCGAGCTGGCGGCACGCCTGCGGGCAGGCGCCGGGGGCGAGGGCGGCGCCGGCGCCGGCCAGGTTGGCGCCGTGCAGCGGAGAGCCGAGCGTGATGATGCGCCGGGCCACGGTGGCGCCGTCGTGCCGGTCGACCCAGAGGCGGGTGACCACGCCGCCGGCCGAGTAGCCGATCACGTCGACCGAGGGCGCGCCGCCGTCGAGGGCCGCGCGCACCGCGGTGTCCAGCGTGTCGGCCTGTTTCAGCAGGTCACCGGTGCCGCCGTCGGGCAGCGAGAGCACGGTCGCGGTGCGGCCGGCGGCGGTCAGCACCTGCGCCAGCCGGCTGAGCGAGACCTGGCTGCCGCCGTACCCGGGAACCAGAATCACCGTGCCCAGCGCGCCCTGATCGGGCCTCTCACCGGAGTCGCCGCGCCCGAGGACCAGGCGCAGGCCCACGACGAGCAAGACCGCGGCGACGAGTACGCCCACAGCCATGACCAGGATCCGTCGGCGCGGTGACACACCTCCATCATGCCGCGCCTGATCACGCGGCAACCCACCTGCACCCGAACGGCAACCCGATCGTGTTGACGCTCCGTGATCGAGGCGGGCATCGTTGAGCACGGTCCGAATGCCCGACATCTCCGCCCGTAGGGCTGGCGACCCGGGTGGCCGGGCCGGATCGCGACCGGCCGCGGTGTGGACGAAAACGTCGTGTTCCGTCCGATGTGGAGCTCATTACAGTCACGTTCATAGATGTCTTGTACATTGCCGAGACATGCGAACTCTTCTGCGCGCGGGGGTCCTCGCGCTCGCGGCCGGGACCACCCTTCTCGGCAGCGCCGTGGCGGTCCAGGCGGCGCCGCCCTCCGTCTCCGACCAGATCGTCATGGAGCCCGGTGCGTACGGGCACACCGGTCGCCTCCGGGTGACCTTCCACAACCCCAGCAACGACGTGCAGTGGGTCAGCTTCCGGGTCACCGAGCCCATCCGCGACAGCCTGCGGACCGGGGAAGACGTCAATTGCCTCGCGGTCGGCCGCGAGCCGGACGGCCGTGCGGTCAACGCCTGCGACCTGTGGGACGGCATCCAGCCCGGAGCCACCAGGATCGTCGACCTCCGCTTCGCCTCACCGTCCAAGCCCGAGGCATTCGCCCAGATCACGCCCGACCCGGCGGTCCTGGACCTCGGTGGCGGGACGCCGATCCGGGTCCCGACGGTGTTCCGCTCGACCACCGGCTCGCTGGCCGACCCGGTCCCGTACCAGCAGGACACCGTGGCCGACGTGTCGCTGACCGCCGGCGACGTCACGCTGACCCGGCAGGCCGACGGCACGTTCGAGGGCCGCGTCCCGGTCACCGTCCGCAACAACGGCGATGCCCAGAACTGGGGCGCCGTGACCGAGGTGGCGCTCCCGGCCGGCCTCGACGAGTGGCCGGGCCTGGAGTCGCTGGAATCCTGCGTCAAGGCCGGGACCCTGCCTCCGCCGCCGGGCGGCGAGACCTACCAGTGCGACGTGACGGGCGGAATGCTCAACGAGGGCGAGTCGCGGACCGCCCAGTGGGTGCTGCGCGCGCCCGAGGGCACCCCGGCCGGACCGCTCGGCAAGGCCGACGCGCTCGCTCGGCTCGGCGGTGCGCTCGAGGGCCAGCCCGGCGACGCCAACCGCGACACGTTCGTCATCACGGTCGCCCGCTGACCGGTTCGCCCGCGCGCGGACAGTGAGCCGTCCTGTGTGGATTTAATCACCGTGACGGTCGTCGATGTCACGCTAGGGTGGTTCCGCAACTACGGGGATCAAGGAGAAAAACCACCTATGCGTACGCTTCTGCGCGCGGGCGTCCTGACGCTCGCGGCCGGCTCGCTGCTGCTCGGCAGCACCGTGGCCGCCCAGGCCGCACCGGCCGGCACCATCACCATCAAGGCCGACACCCGGCTCGTCCTGCAGCCGGCCGAGTTCGGCCACACCGCGCTGTTCACCGTCTCGTTCCACAACACCTCCGACCAGCCCTACTCGGGCGACGTGACCTTCACCGAGCCGATCGCTCAGAGCGCCGCCGTCACCGACCAGCTCGGCGCCTGTGGCCTCGGTCAGACCCCGGACCGCCGGACGATCTACAACTGCGGCCTCGACCCCATCCAGCCCGGCGAGACCCGCCTGGTCGAGCTCCCGTTCGTGGTGCCGGCCAAGCCGCAGCCCTTCGCCCAGATCGCGCCCGACCTCGGCACGATCGAGGCCGGCGGCTCGACGGTCTCGTTCGCCGCGATCTTCCAGTCGACCACCGGCTCGACCAGCAACCCGGTGCCCTACGAGCAGGACACCACCGCCGCGCTCACCGTGACCGCCGGCGACGTCGTGCTGCGCCGCCAGGCCGACGGCACGTTCCAGGGCCTCGTCCCGGTCACCGTCCGCAACAACGGTGACGCCCCGCACCACGACCTGGACGCCGAGATCGCCCTGCCCGCCGGCATCGAGGACTGGCCCGACCTCGACGTGGCCGACGGCTGCACGGGCGGCGGCGTCCTGCCCCGCCCGCCGGGCGGCGCCACGAACGGCTGCTCGGTCATCGGCGGCAAACTGGCCGAGGGCCAGCAGCGCAACCTCGTCTGGACCGTCAAGGCGCCCGCCGGCAGCGTTCCCGGCTCACTGGGCGCCGGCACCGCCCTGGTCCTGCTGAACGGCGGCGCCGCCCGCCAGACCGACGGCGGCGACCAGGACACCTTCACCGTCACGATCGCCCCCTGAGCGTCGCCACGAATGACCGATTGATCCCTGGTGGAAATGCGATTCCACCAGGGATCATCACTGAGTGCGACGGCTCGACTGGTACTCCCGACTGTTCCTGATGCTCGCGGCCATCCACGTGACGGGCGAGTTCCTGAGCCTCCCGCTGTTCCCCTACAGCGGCCCCGCGGCCGTCATCGCCCTGGCCGGCCTGATCTGGAGCCGCCCCCTCCCTCGCGCCGCGGCGTGGTGGACCAAGCCGGCGCTGCTGGCCGGGCTGGCCCTGCTCGCGGCCGTGATCGATCTTCCGGACCGGTCCGGGTACTACGCCGAAGGCCTCACGACCGCCGCCTGCGCGCTGCTCGCGGCCGGTGTGCTCGGCCGGGCCCGCCTGGGTCGCTGGGCCAAGCTCGGCGCCGGCCTGATCGCGGTCCTGATCGTGCTGGTGGCCCGGGACATCGCCCGCAACCCGATGGTCATGCCCTGGGAGGCCGCACCGGACACCACCGCCCGCCTGGTCGCCGTGGTCGTCCCAGCCTTCGCGGTGGTTCTGGCCGGGGCCGCGGCGATCGCGGCGTTCTCCTCGCCCGGCGGCCTGCGCTGGGCCGGCTTGGGGCTGCTGCCCGTGCTGGTGCTCGGATTCGGGGTGCTGCCCGCGCTGATGGCCGAGGACCGCTTCGCCCCGAAGGACGTGCCCGGCTACTTCGACGAGTACGCCATCGCCGTCACCCTCCGCCCGCTCAACCTCGCCGAGGCCGAGCGCGGGTTCGACGCGGGGGCCGGGCCCGGCGCGCTGGGATCAATCCAGGGGCCCCGTCTCAGGTCTCCGGCTCCAGCGGTCGAGGAAGAGCCGTGGTCGCCGGCCAAGGCGGTGGCCCAGGAACTGCTGGAGATCAAAACCGACCTGGGCGCGGCGCTGAGAACGGGCGTCATCCTGCTCGGCCTGGCCGCGATGGCCACCGCCCTGTTCCCCTACCGCGAGTGACGGCTGGAGGGCCGACGGCCGGGACTGGCGGCGGGGGTGGCGGCCGGGTCGGACGGTGGCGAGGCGCGACGCCGGTGCGGGATGCCAAGGATGACCGATTTGCGCAGCTTCGTCCGAAGCGAACGCGCCGCCACCTCCCCCGCCCGTCACTGGGTGGGCGGTCAATGTAGCGCGCGATTTCGACGGTCGTGAGAACTATCCACAGGGCGGCGGCGTCCGACGGTGGTGGGGGAATGACGCCGGTGGGGGAATGACGGCGGTGGGGGAATGACGGCGGTGGGGGAACGACGGCCGGGCCGGCGATCGTCAGCCGCGCGGAGCGGTGCTGTCGCGCAGGACGAGGGTCGCGGCAGCGTGTTCGACCTGGGGTTCGTCGTCGGCCGGCCGGGCTCTCAGGGCCAGCGACATCGCCTGGACGCCGATCTGTTCCAGGGGCAGGCGGACGGTGCTCAGGGACGGCGTGACGTCGACCGAGATGGGCATGTCGTCGAAGCCGATCAGGCTCACCCGGCGGGGCACGTCGATGCGCCGGGAGCGCAGGCAGGCCAGGGCGCCGACGGCCATCGAGTCGTTCAGGGCGGCGATCGCGGTCAGGCCGGGAACCCGGTCGAGCAGGGTCGCCGCGGCCGCGGCGCCGCCGTTGCGGTCGAAGCCGGCGTACTCGATGTGCTTCGTGGTCAGGCGGTGGCCGTGTGAGCGGGCCGCGCGGCGCAGGCCGGAGAGGCGGTCGGTGGTGGTGGTCAGGTGGCGGGGGCCGGCGATCACCCCGATCGTCGTGTGCCCGAGCCGGTAGAGGGCGTCGCCGGCCAGCCAGCCGCCGTGCTCGTTCTCGGGCACGATCGCGTCGCCGGCGTGCTGGTGGCGGCCGATGACCGCGACCCGGCCGCCGGTGTTCTCGTAGAGGCGCAGCTTGCGGTCGAGCCGCGCGGTGATCGGGGCGTCGTGGTAGCCCGACCCGGCCAGCACGATCGCGGCCGTCTGGTGGGCGTGCAGCAGGTCGACGTACGCCAGCTCGCGCTCGGGGTCTCGATAGCTGTTGCAGATGATGACCAGGCGGCCGTGCTCGGTGGCGACCCGCTGGAGCCCGCGGGTGATCTCGGCGAAGTACGGGTCGGACACGTCGTGGACGATCACGCCGACCGCGGTCCGGTCGGCGCGCGCCAGCTGTTGCGCGTTGGCGTTGGGCACGAACTGGAGTTCGGCCACCGCGGCCAGGACACGCTCGCGCAGCGCCTCGCCCACCGGCTTGGGGCTGTTGTTGATGATGCGCGAAACGGTCGCGGTCGACACCCCGGCCCGCCGCGCCACGTCCGCGAGAGTTGCCACGGATGCACCCTACGACCTGTTTCAGAGTCAATCCCAGTCGGAGCGCCCAGGAGGCGAATGTGAATCAGGTCGTAGCGGAATTGGCAAAAAGCCCGGTAACGTCTCAGGAAAGCGCTTACCTCTGGAGGTTCGGCCGATGGCGACGCGCGTACCGATCGGGATCCTGCTGAACGGCGTGACCGGGCGGATGGGCTACCGCCAACACCTGGTCCGGTCCCTGCTCGCCATCCGGGAGCAGGGCGGCGTGCTCCTCCAGGACGGCACCGCCCTGTGGCCGGAGATCACCCTGGCCGGCCGCAACGAGGCCAAGCTGCGTGACATCGCCGACCGGCACGGCCTGACCGAGGTGACCACCGACCTCGACGCGGCGCTGGCCCGCGACGACATCGCGATCTACTTCGACGCCCAGGTGACCAGCGAGCGCGAGAAGGCGATCGTCGCCGCGATCGCCGCCGGCAAGCACATCTACACCGAGAAGCCGACCGCCACCACGCTGTCCGGCGCGGTCGAGCTGGCGCGGAAGGCGGACACGGCCGGGGTCAAGCACGGCGTCGTCCAGGACAAGCTGTTCCTGCCCGGTCTGCTGAAGCTGAAGCGGCTGGTCGACGGCGGCTTCTTCGGGCGGGTGCTGTCGGTGCGCGGCGAGTTCGGCTACTGGGTGTTCGAGGGGGACTGGCAGGCCGCGCAGCGCCCGAGCTGGAACTACCGGTCGCAGGACGGTGGCGGCATCACGGTCGACATGTTTCCACACTGGCACTACGTGCTGGAGCAGATCTTCGGCGAGGTGCGGGCGGTCACCGCGCACGTGACCACCCACATCGGCGAGCGGTGGGACGAGGCGGGGGAGCGGTACGAGGCCACCGCCGACGACGCGGCGTACGGCATCTTCGAACTGGGGGGCGGCGTGGTCGCCCAGATCAACTCGTCCTGGGCGGTCCGCGTCTTCCGCGACGAACTGGTCGAGTTCCAGGTGGACGGCACCGAGGGCAGCGCGGTCGCCGGTCTGCGCCGGTGCCGGGCCCAGCACCGCTCGGCCACCCCCAAGCCGGTGTGGAATCCCGACCTGCCGGCCACCCACGACTTCCGCGACCAGTGGACCGAGGTGCCGGACAACGAGGAGTTCGACAACGGCTTCAAGGCGCAGTGGGAGATGTTCCTGCGCCACGTGGCCGAGGACGCGCCGTACACCTGGGATCTTTGGGCCGGCGCCCGCGGCGTGCAACTGGCCGAGCTGGGGCTGCGCTCCGCCCGCGAGGGCCGCCGCATCGAGGTGCCGTCGCTGTGAGCGCCTCGGTCAACCTCCCGGACGGGCGGTTCGAGCTCAGCGGGTCCGGCGCGGAGTTCGCCGATACCAGGACCACGTTCAAGAGCAGGGTGGGGTACGCCGCGGCGCACGTGGTCGCCGATCCGGCGGCGGAGAACGTGCCCGGCGCCCCGCCCGTCATCGACTGGGACGCCACCCTGGCCGCGCGGCGGCACCTGTGGTCGTACGGCTTCGGGGTGGCCGAGGCGATGGACACCGCCCAGCGCGGCATGGGCCTGAACTATCCGCAGGCCCGCGAACTGATCCGGCGCTCGGCGGCCGAGGCCGAGGGCCCGATCTGTGCGGGCGTGGCCACCGACCAGCTGGCGCCCGGCCCGCATCCGCTCGGCGACATCGTCGCGGCCTACGCCGAGCAGCTCGCCGACGTCCAGGAAGCCGGCGCGAAGCCGGTGCTGATGTGCAGCCGCAATCTGGCCGCCTCGGCGTCGACGGCAGGCGACTACCTCGACGTGTACGGCCGGCTGCTCGCCGAGTCCGGCGAGCCGGTGATCCTGCACTGGCTGGGCCCGGCGTTCGACCCCGCGCTGGAGGGCTACTGGGGCTCGGCGAACCCGGCCGACACCGTGGTCGAGCTGATCGCGGCCGATCCGTCCAAGGTGGACGGCATCAAGCTCTCGCTGCTGGACTACGACTTCGAGGTGGCTCTGCGCCGCCGCCTCCCCGACGGGGTGCGCCTCTACACCGGCGACGACTTCAACTACCCCGCGCTGATCAAGGGCGACGACGAGGGCTATTCGGACGCGCTCCTCGGCATCTTCGCCGCGATCGCCCCGCCCGCCGCCGCCGCGTTGCGCGCGCTCGACCAAGGCGACCTCCCGGCGTACGACCAGATCTTCGAACCCACCGTGACCCTCGCGCGCCACCTCTTTGGCCGTCCCACCTGGTTCTACAAGACCGGCATCGTGTTCCTGTCCTGGCTGGCCGGACGGCAGGAGCATTTCACGATGGTGGCCGGGGCGCAGAGCGGCCGCTCGCCCGTTCACCTGGCCGAACTGCTGCGCCTGGCCGACGCGGCCGGCCTGCTGCCCGACGCTTCCCTCGCGGCGGCCCGGGCACGAGCCTTCTTCACGACCGCCGGGGTGGCCCAGTGATCGGCCGTTTCTCGCTCAACCAGGCCACCACGAAGTACTGGCCGCTGCCCGCGCTGGCGGCCGGCTGCGTGGCGGCCGGCGTGACCCAGGTCGGGCTCTGGCGAGAAGACATCCAGGGGTACGGGGTGGAGAAGTCGCGCCGCCTCATGGACGACCACGGCCTGACCGTGACCTCGCTGTGCCGCAGTGGCTTCTTCCACACCGACGGCTGGCTCGACGAGAACAAGAAGGCCATCGACGAGGCCCGTGCCGTCGGCGCGCCGGTGCTGCTCCTGGTCTCCGGCGGCCTGCCACCCGGCAGCCGTGACATCGACGGCGCCCGCGCCACCGTCGGCGCCCGCATCGGCGAGCTGGTCGAGCATGCTCTGGCCGCCGGCGTCCGCCTGGCCATCGAGCCCCTGCACCCGATGTTCGCCTCCGACCGCTGCGTGGTGTCGACCCTGGCGCAGGCCCTCGACCTGGCCGCCCCTTACCCGCCGGCCGCGGTCGGGGTGGCCATCGACACCTACCACCTGTGGTGGGACGACACGATCTGGTCGGCGATCGCCCGGGCCGGCCGCGAGGACCGCATCGCCTGCTTCCAGGTGGCCGACTGGGTCACCCCGTTGCCGGCCGGCGTCCTCCTCGGCCGGGGCCTGCCCGGCACCGGCGCGGTCGAGACGCGCCGCTTCCGCGAGGCCGTCGACGCGACCGGCTACACCGGCCCGATCGAGGTCGAGGTCTTCGACGAGGCCCTGTGGCAACGCCCGGGCGACGACATCCTCGCCGACACCCTGACCGCCTTCCGCACCCACGTTCTCTAGGAAACAGTGAGGGTCGTGGAAGGGAAACGGTCAGTCGAGCCAGCAGAGCACCGCGTCACCGGCGGCCGCGGCGGCGGCGAAGAACTCCTGGGCCGGCGGCAGCTCGGCGGCCACGTCGAGGAGGTCGTCCGGGTGGAACGAGTAGCGATCGGCCGCCGTGACATCGTCGGGGGTCACGCCTCGGATCAGGTCGGCGGGTGACAGGGCGGCCAGCGCGCGAGCGGCCTCGGCCACCCGCTCCGGGGTCAGGTAGGTCGGCGGCCCGTACCCCCAGGTTCCTTCGCTGAACTCGTCACCGGGCGTCGTACCCGGAAAGGTCTCTTCTCCGAAGACGATGTCCACCGGGAAGCCACGCCGCCGCAGCAGGTAGTCGAAGCCGGCCCAGTTCTTGTCGGTGCTGATCGACCGGTCGGCCGGCGGACGGCGCTCCGGCGAAAGCTCGGCCGCCGCCACCCGGGCCCAATTGCCACTCATCCCCATGGGATACGCAGACTAGCGGTCGCTCAGCGTGCTCGCCGCCAGGTGCAGCAACGTCTCGACGGCGGTCGCCGGGTCGCTGGGCGGGTCCGGGAACGGGACGTCGGTCGCGCAGCGGTCGAGCAGCAGCTCGACGATGGCGGCGCGGGCCACGATCTCGTCGGCGGTGATCGCGCCGGGCAGGATGCGGACCTCGACCGTGTCGCGCAGCGGCGTGTCGGTCAGCACCTGGGTCAGGTTGACGTCGAAGTACTTGCTGATCTCGCCCTCCTCGCCGGCCCGCCGCAGCGCCTGCTCGGTCGGCTCGTGGCCGTCGGCGACCTTCACGAGGGGGTCGGGCAGGGGAGCGAGGCGGCGGCAGTTCGGGTTGGTCTCGAGCAGCGTACGCAGCGGATCACGCCAATGCGCGAACAGCCGCACCAGGTTGGCCAGGGCCCGCGGCGACCGGAACGGGCCACCGTCGACGTGCAGGTGCACCGCCGCCTCCTGCGGCACGGTGAAGCCCATCTCGCGGGCCGGCCCGAGCAGTTCCTCGAGCGCCTCGTGGTGACCGGCGGCCAGCGGCGGCGTGACGATCTCGCAGGGGCGTTCCCGCCCGCCGCCCTGGGGCGCGGCCAGCGCGATCGTGACGTCGTTCCGGTCGTCCACCCGGTAGACGTCGCCGTGCTGGGTGACCTTGGTCCGCCAGAGCAGCGCGGTGGCGTCGAGCGCCTTGCCGATCGTGGTCGCGGGGTCGGTGTGCAGGGCGATCAGCCGCAGCAGCCGGGGGTCGTCGGTGAGAACCCGGAACCAGCCGGGCAGCGGCGGGAGGCGGGGGTCGAGGTCGGCCAGCAGCGTGACGTCGTCGACCAGCGTGCAGAGCAGCTCGCCGCCGGCCCGGCGTACCTCGAAACCCTGGGTGAGGTGGCGGAACCGTTCCAGGCCGGGGACCAGGGACGGCTCGCTGTCGTGGTGCCACACCGGCCGGACCTGACCGCCGGTGCGGGCGGCCAGATCTTCGGCGAGGGCGAGCCGGCTGCGGCCGGCCGGGGCCAGCAGCTCGATCTCGAACCCGATCCGCCGGTGTAGTTCGGGGGTCACGGCTGGATCGGCAGCGTCTCGCCGGCCATGATCTTCTTGCCGGCGGCGACCTTCGCGTCCCACGGGGTGGGCAGCTTCCACAGCCTGGCGAGCCGCTCCGCGTCGTCGAAGTCGTAGCCCTTGTCGAAGAACGCCTCGGCCTGGGCCTCCTGGGCGGTCGACGGCAAGCCGGGCGGGGCGACCGGCGGCTTGATCGGCAGCTTCTTGCCGTCCAGCAGCATCTGCCCGGCCCGGGTCTTGGCCGCGGTGATGTCCGTCTTCCAGATCTTGGCCAGCTTCTCGCCGTCGTCGAGGCCGTAGCCCTCGTCGAAGTACTTGTTGCGGGCCTTCTCCTCGGCGTCGGTGAACTCGGGGTCGTCGTAGCTGGGCTCGACCGACGGCTCGGCCGGAACCGGCGACGGGGCGGCCGACGGGGTCGAGGGGGCGGCCGGCAGCACGACCGTGCTGCCGCCGTTGTTCTGACCGCCCACCAGGTGGGGGATCTGGAAGGCCCCGGCGATGACCGCGACGCCGAGCACGGCGCCACTGGCGGTCTGGGCGACCAGCCGGCGCCGGCGGTAGGTCTTCGCCAGTTCCTGTACGCGGGCGTACACCGCCGCAGGCTCCGGCGCGAGGTGCTCGTGGGCCACCATGGCCTCGCGGAGCTGGTCACGGTGCTCGATCACGACTTCTCCTCGACGGGGATGCGGTTCGGCCGGTCCGACGAGAGCCGGAGCGTCTTCAGGGCCCTCGACGCGTTGCTGCGGACCGTCGCGGGCGAGCATCCGAGCAGATCAGCGATCTGGTCGTCGTCGAGTTGCTCGTAGTAGCGCAGAACCAGCACGGCGCGTTGCTTGCGGCCCAGCACGGCGAGCCGGTTCCACAGCTCGTCGGCCTCGACGACGTGGTTGGCGTGGTCGCCGATGCCACCGCGGGCGTCGTCCAGCTCGACCAGGCGCTCACCGACCGCGTGCACGTTGCGCGCCGCCCAGCTCCGCCGCCACGACAGGTACTCGTTGAGCACCATCCGTCGCACGTATGCCTCGGGCGAGTCGGCCTCGCTGATCCGCTTCCACTTGACCTGCGCCCTGGCCAGCACCTCTTGCACGACATCCTGTGCCAGGTCACGATTGCCCGTGAGGACGATCGCGTAGCGCAGCAGGCTGGGGAGCCGGGCCACCGCGAAATTCTCGAAGGTCACGTCCCCTATGACACACGCCGGGAGCAAACTGTGCACTCTTCTGAAGAACTTTCTCAGAACCTGTGAGGATGTTGCTGAGGGTGGGTGAGATGTTGCCGAATGTCAGCGGGGCGCGCCGGTCGAGTCCCGCACGATCAGCTGATGTCCGGTGGAGCGGCGGCGGGCCCGGGCCGCCCGGGGCTTGAGCGCCAGTTCCAGGGCCATCCGGCCCATATCGGTCATCGGCAGCCGGATCGTGGTCAGCGCGGGCGCCAGGTCGGCCGCCACCGACACGTCGTCGAAGCCGACCACCGACATCCGCCCGGGCACCGCGATCTCCCGCTCGCGCAGCATGGACAGCACGCCCATCGCCATCGCGTCGTTCAGCGCGATGATCGCCGTGGTGTCCGGGTGGTCGCGCAGGATCCGTTCGGCCGCGTCCCGCCCGCCCTCCCGGATGAAGTCGGTGTGTACGACCGGCAGATCGTCGATCGACAGCCCGCGTGAGCGCAGCGCCGCCGCCACCCCGGCCAGCCGGTCGGCCACCGTGGTCAGTGCCCCGGTCCCGGCCACCACCGCGATCCGGGTGTGGCCGAGTTCGAGCAGGAACGAACCCAGCGCCTCACCGCCGGCCTCGTTGTCCGGCAGCACCGCGTCGACGCCGAGCGAGTGCCGCCCGATCACCGCGACCCGCCCGCCCGCCTGCTGGTAGGCGTCCAGCTCGGCCTTGGCCTCGGCCTCCAGCCGGGGGTCGCTGTAGCCCGATCCGGCGATGATGATGATGCCCACCCGCTGGGCGATCAGGTGTCGGATCTGGCGCAGCTCGTGGTCGGGGTCGCGGCCCGAGTGGCAGATCTGCACGAGCAGGCCCTGCTGGTCGGCGAGCTGGATGACGCCGCCGGCGATCTCCGAGAAGTACGGGTCGTCGACCTGGTGCACGACCAGTCCGACGGTGGTGCTGGCGCCGCCGGCCAGGGTGCGGGCGAACGGGTTGGCCACGTATCCCAGCTCGCGGGACACCGACCGGACCCGGGCCGCCACTTCCTCGCTCACGCCGTCGCGGCCGGCCAGGGCGCGGGACGCGGTGGCCAGCGAGACGCCGGCGCGCTGGGCCACGTCGACGAGCCGCAACCTCGGGCCGGGCTTGGGCATCGTTCACTCCCCGGAAACATCGCTGTACGCCTATTGCCAGTCACGCACCGCACAGCATAGATTGCGAAAGCGCTTTCGTAAGCGCTTTCGTTCCCCGACACGAGGAGCGTCCGAGGATGTCGAACACTTTCCGGCGGGTCGCCGCGCTCGGCGCCGCCACCATACTTCTGACCAGCGCGTGTTCCAGCGACGGCGACGGCGGTGGTGCCGCCGAGGACAAGATCACGGTCGGCATCTCGCTGCCGCTGACCGGTGATTTCTCCGAACCCGGCAAGGGCGTCCAGCAGGGCTACCAGGCCTGGGCCAAGATCGTCAACGACAAGGGTGGCCTGCTCGGCCGCCAGGTCGAGCTGAAGATCCTGGACGACCAGTCCAACGCCGACCGGGTGGTCGCCGACTACGAGCAACTGATCGGCAAGGACCAGGTCGACCTGGTCGTCGGCCCGTTCTCCACCCGCCTGGTGGTGCCCGCGGCCCGGGTCGCCGAGGAGTACGACATGCTCTTCGTCGAGCCGGCCGGCGCGGCCAAGGCGGTCTTCGAGCAGGGCTTCAAGAACCTGTTCTACGCCGCCCCGGCGGTCGCCAACGACCACTACAACCACCTGGCCGAGGCGATCCTCGCGATGCCGGCCGACCAGCGGCCCAAGACCGTCGCGGTGGCCTCGATGGACGACCCGTTCGCCCAGGGGACCGCCTACGGCCTGCGCGACAAGCTGAAGGCCGGCGGGCTGACCATCGTGGCCGACGAGGTCTACCCGCCGAACACCACCGACTTCAACCAGATCGCGGCCAAGATCGCGGCGACCAAGGCCGACGTGCTCATCGGCGGGTCGCAGTACCAGGACGGCGTCAACCTGATCGTCGCCCTGCAACAGCTGCGGTACCAGCCGAAGCTGGCCGCCTTCTCCACCGCGCCGACCGAGCCCGAGTTCGCCAAGGCGATCGGCAACAAGACCGAGGGTGTGCTCTCGCCGACCGGCTACAGCCAGGACGCGCCGTACCCGAGCAACAAGGAGTTCGTGGAGAAGTACAAGGCCCAGTTCGGCCGGGATCCGGAGGAGGACCAGGCCAACGCGTACACCACGGGTCAGGTCGTCGAGGCCGCGGTCAAGGCTGCGAACTGCGCCGAGCAGGGCGAGTGCCAGAAGAAGCTGGTCGACTTCGTCCGCAAGAACAAGATCGAGACGGTGGTCGGCCCGCTCACCTGGGACGCGACCGGCAAGCCGCAGGGCGCCCACATGATCCAGCAGTGGGTCGGCGGCGAGATCAAGATCGTGTTCCCGAAGGAGACCAAGGAAACCGAGTTCGTCTACCCCAAGCCGGCTTGGTGACCGGACGATGGACGGTGCCCTGCTGTTCCAGAGCGTCATCCTGGGTCTGCTGCTGGGCGGGCTGTACGCCCTCCTCGCCGCGGGCCTGACGCTCTACTTCGGGATCATGCGGGTGGTGATGATCGCCCATTCGGCGTTCCTCATCCTCGCGGCCTACCTCGCCTGGTGGACGCACTCCCGGCTGGGCATCGACCCGCTGCTGTCGATGCTCGTCACCGTCCCGCTGTTCTTCGGCGCCGGCGTGCTGCTCCAGCGCGGGCTGCTGTCCCGGCTGCGCCCGGTGACCCTGACGATGATGTCGGTGCTGCTCACCTTCGCCATCGCGGTGCTCATCGAGGGGCTGCTCGGGTTCGCCTTCACCGGCACCCAGCGCCGCGTCCAGCTCGGCTACGGCTCGGAGAGCATCGGGCTGTTCGGCGCGCGGATCGCGGTGGTCAAGCTGATCGCGTTCGGCCTGGCGGTGGTCGCGCTCGGCGGGCTCTACCTGCTGATGAAGCGTACGCAGTTCGGCTGGGCGCTGCGGGCCACGATCCAGCACCAGGACGCCGCGCGCCTGGTCGGCATCGACACCGGCCGGGTGGCCGGGTACGGCTTCGGCCTCGGCCTGGCCACCGCGGCGATCGGCGGCACCGCGCTGTCGCTGGACACCACGATCTACCCGTCGCTGCACTGGCACTGGATCGGCCCGCTGATGGCCATCATCGTGGTCGGCGGGCTGGGCAGCGTGCCCGGCGCGGCGGTCGCGGCGATGGTCCTCGGCCTGGCCCAGGGCGTGCTGCAGATCCCGCTCGGCACCACCTGGGCCCAGACGGTCTTCTACCTGGCGCTGTTCGCCACGCTGGCCTTCCGGCCGCAGGGATTCTTCGGAGGCCGCCTTGCGCAACGCTTCTAGGGTGGCGACGCTCGGCGCCGCTGTGGTGCTCGCGGCGGCTCTCCTGCTTTTCCCGTCGGTCGCGCCGAACCCGTACGTGCTCTCGGCCGGCATCGTCGTGCTCAACTACGCGGTGGTCGCCACCTCGTGGAACTTCGTCGGCGGCTTCACCGGCTACATCTCGCTCGGTCACGGCGCGCTGGCCGGCCTCGGCGGGTACGCCACCGGCCTGCTGGTCACCAAGGCCGGCCTGGCGTCGTTCCTCGCCCTGGCCGTCGCGGCCGTCCTGATCGCGCTGCTCGCGGTGCCGCTGGGGATGGCCGCCCTGCGGGTCCGCGGAGCGTCCTTCGTCATCGTCTCCATCGCGATCGTGCTGATCCTGCTGCTGGTGTTCCAGAGCTGGGCGTCGTTCACCGGCGGCTCCCGCGGCCTGGTGATCCCGCGGCCGTTCCCCGACCTGTCCCGCCCCGAACACCATCGCGCCTTCTGGTACCTCTACGCCGGCCTGCTCGCGCTCGTCCTGATCGCCTGGTGGCTGATCGACCGGTCCCGCTTCGGGCTGGGCCTGAAGGCCATCCGGGAGGACGAGGACAAGGCCGAGGCGCTGGGTACGCCGACCTTCGCGTACAAGCTGATCGTCTTCGTGGTCTCGGCCTTCTTCACCGCGCTCGGCGGCGGCCTCTACGCGCTGTGGTTCGGCGACCTCGACCCGGTGTTCCAGTTCTCCATCCTGAGCGGCTCCTACCTGGTGCTGATGGCGCTGCTCGGCGGGGTGCGCAACCTGTTCGGGCCGGTGGTCGGCGCGGTCGTGGTCGGTGTCGCGCTGGAGTACTTCAAGGTGTCCTTCGGCGACACCCAGCTGCACCTGGTCGCGACCGGCGTGCTGCTCGGGCTGGTCGTGATGTTCATGCCGGACGGGGTGCTGCCGGCGCTCGGCTCGCTGGTCAAGCGGCTGCGCCCGGACGACACGGCGTCGATCCGCGAGGAGACCGCCTCGGAACTGCGCGACCAGCGGCTCGCCTCGTCCACGGCGGGAGATCGGCGATGACCAAGAGCCTGGAGACGCATGAACTGCGGAAGGCGTTCGGCGGGGTCACCGCCCTGGACGGCGCCAGCGTGAGCTTCCGGCACGGGCGGGTGAACGCGCTGATCGGGCCGAACGGCTCCGGCAAGACCACGTTCTTCAACTGCGTCACCGGGATGATCCGGCCGGACAGCGGCACGACCACCTACCAGGGTCAGGACATCACCCGGAAGGCGCCGCACAGGATCGTCCACGCCGGGATCGGGCGCACCTTCCAGCTGTGCCGGGTGTTCCCGCGGATGACCGCGCTGGACAACGTGCTCGCCGCGGTCCGGCCGGTCGGCGTCACGCGGGCGCTGCTCGGCGCCCGGCACCGGTCCGAGGTGGACCGGGCCCGGAGCTGGCTGACCCGGCTCGGCATCGAGCACCTGGCCGGCGTCGAGGCCCGGACCATGTCCTGGGGCCAGCAGAAGCTGCTCGAGCTGGCCGGGGTGCTGAACGCCGGGCCCGAGACGATCCTGCTCGACGAGCCGGCCGGTGGCGTCAACCCGGCCCTGCTCGACCGGATCGGCACCCTGGTCCGCGAGCTCAACGCCGAGGGACGGACGTTCGTCATCGTCGAGCACAACATGGACCTGGTGATGAGCATCAGCGACCACATCGTGGTGTTCGACCGCGGGCGCCCGATCGCCGAGGGGCCACCGCAGCAGATCCGGACCGACGAGCGCGTGCTGGGGGCGTACCTTGGTGTCTGATCTTTTCACCCTGGACAACGTCGTCGCCGGTTACGGCCGGGCGGCGCCGGTGCTCCGCGGCTTCAGCGTGAGCGTTCCGCGAGGCTCGATCGTCTGCCTGGTCGGGCCGAACGGCGCCGGGAAGTCGACCGTGCTCAAGGTGGCCAGCGGGCTGCTGAAGCCGCGCGAGGGGCGGATCCTGATCGACGGCCGGGACGTCACCGGGCTGGGCCCGCAGAAGATGCTCAGCTCCGGAGTGTCACTGGTGCTCCAGGGACACAGCGTGTTCCGCGAGATGACCGTCGAGGAGAACGTGCGCCTGGGCGCGTACACCATCAGTGACAAGGCGAAGATCGCCGAGCGGGTGGAGTTCGTCAAGGAGATCTTCCCGGTGGTCGCCGACCGCTGGGGCGCGCTGGCCGGCCTGCTCTCCGGCGGCCAGCAGAAACAGGTCGAGTTCGCCCGGTCGCTGATGGTCGACCCGTCGGTGGTGCTGCTCGACGAGCCGTCCATGGGCCTCGACCCCAAGGCCACCAGCACCGTCTTCGAGCAGGTGGTGCGGATGCGCGACGCCGGCACCGCGGTGCTGCTGGTCGAGCAGAACGCCCGCCGCGCGCTGGAGACCGCCGACCTGGGCTGCGTGCTCGACCTGGGCCGCGTACACATCTCCGGCCCCGCCTCCGATCTGCTCGCCGACCCGCAGCTCGGCGAGCTCTATCTCGGAGGACGACCCGCTTCGAAGGAGGCACAGTCATGAACCGAGCCGCACGTGTCGCTGTCGCTGTCGCCGCGGTCCTCGCGGTCGGCGGGGCGGCGGCGCCGGTCAGCGCGGACCCCACGGGTCCCAGCGACGTCCATCCCGCCTTACGCGGCGACCTCGTCGCCTTCTACGACTTCGATCACCCGGTGCCCGGCGACCCGGCCCTCGAACGCGACCAGGGACGCTCCGGCACCGAGATCGAGCTGATCAACGGGGGAGCGGGGCAGCGGGTCGCCGACCGCGCGTACCCCGGTGGTCGCAAGGTCCTACAGACCGGCCCGAAGGGCGGCGCCAACGACGACTGGAAGGCCGGCATCTGGTCGGCCAGCGGCGTCCGCACCCTCCGCGCGTTCAACGCGACCGAGGGTGCCACCACGATGGGCTGGTTCAAGCGCGACATGGACGGCCCGGCCGCCGGGTTCAACGCGATCGGCCTGACCGGGGTGCTGACCGGCGACTCCGACGGCCACGCCGTACGCGCGCTGCTCGAGCTGATCGACGTCAACGGCACCCTGCGGCTGGTCGCGCTGGGCCGGCGGATCGACGGCGGCAACTCGCAGACCTTCGCGGCCACCGAGGACTGGCGCACCCTGCTGCCCAAGGGGGAGTGGGTGCATCTGGCCGCCACCTTCGACTTCGCCCACGGCACCATGGCGCTCTACCGCAACGGTCAGCCGGTGCCCGGCGCCTACACGCGCAACGACGACCCGTGGCTGGTCAACGGCCCGGGACCGCACGTCACCACGGCCACCGACCCGCGCGGCATCAAGATCGGTGGCAGCTTCCCCTGGCAGGGCTCCGCCGACCGGAACCCGTGCGACTGCCGGATGGACGCGCTCATGTTCCTCGGCCGATCGCTGTCCTCGCGTGAGGTTGCGAACCAGTACCGCTTCATGATTCGGGGGTAATCCGTGCGCCGCCTAGTCGTCCTCGCTGCCACGCTCCTTCTGTCCACTCTGGTGGGTGTCCCCGCTGCGCATGCCGCGGACGCACCCGTCTACGACCCGGTGCCCACCGAGCCGGTCACCTCCAAGCTCGGGCTCGTGCTCTCCGAGTACGCCCAGTTCCCGCAGTCGTTCACCAACCCGCCGCTGATCGACCAGCGGCTCAACCGGATCGCCCGGATCAACACGATCATGGAACTGCCCGACGGCTCGGGGCGCCGGGCCGTTCCCGATCTGAACGGCAACCTCTACCTCGTCGAGAACGGCGTCCCGCACGTCTACCTCGACGTGGCCGCCACCTTCGCGCCCGAGTTCTTCTCGGGCCGCGGGCTCGGCCAGGGCTTCGGCTACGTCACGTTCCACCCGGAGTTCCGGCGCAACGGCACCTTCTACACGATCCACACCACCGCCGTGGCCAACGCCACCCGGACGCCCGACTACGCCCAGGCCAACACGATCTACCAGGCCATCATCACCGAGTGGAAGGCCACCGACCCGGCGGCCGGCACCTTCTCGGGCACCCACCGCGAGGTGCTGCGGATCGGCTTCGGCGGGCAGATCCACGGCGTCCAGGAGATCAACTTCAATCCGTACGCCAAGCGCGGCGACCCCGACTACGGCCTGCTCTACCTGGCCGTCGGCGACGGTGGCCAGGGCGTCGGCAACACCGACCCGCAGAACCTGGCCATCCCGCACGGCAAGCTGATCCGCATCGACCCGAAGGGCACCAACGCCCCCAACGGCCGCTACGGCATCCCGGTCGACAACCCGTTCGTCGGCCAGGCGGGCAAGGCCGGCGAGATCTACGCGTACGGCTTCCGCGACCCGCACCGGTTCAGCTGGGACAAGGCCACCGGCAAGCTCTACCTCGGCCACATCGGCGAGCACGCCGTCGAGTCGATCTACGAGGTCCAGAAGGGCGACAACCTGGGCTGGAGCGAGCGCGAGGGGCGGTACCGGTTCGACCGCGCGCCGGCCAACCCCTGTGACCGGCTCTACCCGCTGCCGGCCGACGACGCCGGCTTCGTCTACCCGGTCGCCGAGTACGACCACAACCCCGCGCCCGGCTGGAACTGCACCTCCGACGTCGGCGTGGCCGTCGCCGGCGGCTTCGTCTACCGCGGCGCCGCGATCCCCGCCCTGCGCGGCAAGTACATCTTCGGCGACCTGGTCAGCGGCTGGGTCTTCTACACCGAGGCGTCCGAGATGAAGCGCGGCCAGGCGCCCGCCACCATCCACCGGCTCAACCTCTTCACCGCGGCCGGCACCCCGATCCGCATGCAGGACATCTCCGGTCCCGGCTCGGTCGGCGACCCCAACCGGGTCGACCTGCGCTTCGGCACCGACCGCTCGGGCGAGCTCTACATCCTGGCCAAGGCAAACGGCAAGATCTGGAAGGTCACCGGCACCAGGACCTTCGCCGCCGGCCCGGTCGGCACGACCAGGGTCGCGGACACGCTGCGAGGCACCAACTGGCGTCCGGTCACCCCGTCGAAGTGGCAGTTCACCGGCCGCGAGGTCATCCTGGCCGAGGCCGGCGTGGAGCGGCCCGGGCCGCGGCGCCCGTTCGAGTACGCCATCCTGACCGCCGGCCCGGTCATGTCGTCGGTCGAGATCAAGGCCGACGTACGGCTGGACACCCCGGTCGAGATCACCAACCGTGACGTGATCATCGTGTTCGGCTACAAGTCGGACACGGAGTTCTACTACGCGCACGTCTCGACCGACAACACGATCCTGCCGCACAACGGCATCTTCAAGGTCAACAACGCCGACCGGGAACGCCTTGACTACCAGTGGAACGGCCGCAGCCGCGGCGCCAACCCGGCCATCACCGACAGCGCCTACCACGAGGTACGGGTCAAGCACCTGCCCGCCACCGGTGAGATCGCGGTCTACCTGGACGGCGCCAAGGACCCACTGATGACCGCCCGCGACACGACCTTCCAGAGCGGCCGGGTCGGCTTCGGCTCGTTCGACAACGTGGGACGGACCAACAGCTTCAAGGTCACGGGTACGCCGGCGGCCTGACTCTTCCGTGGGAGGGGCGGCCTGGCCGCTCCTCCCACTACGTTGGTCGGTGTGGAGATGCGATTCACCAAGTGGGGCGGCAAGCTCCACTGGCACTTCCCGGTGACGCCGCTGGGCACCGACGAGTGGGGCAGCTGGTACGGCACCCCGCAGGGCGCGCGCATCCAGCGCGGCCACGAGCCGGCCCAGGTCCAGGAGCACGACTTCGTCACCCTGATCCCGGCCGAGGGCTGGTACGTGGCCGCCTTCAACACCCACGCCAACTGGCGGATCGACCTCTACATCGACATCAGCACCCCGCCCACCATCACCGGCGACCTGATCGAGGCCGTCGACCTCGACCTGGACGTCCTCCGGGCCCGCGACGGCCGCGTGATGCTGGACGACGAGGACGAGTTCGCCGCGCACCAGGTCCGCTACGGCTATCCGCCGCATGTGATCACGGCGGCCCAGACCGAGGCCGACCGCCTGATGGCCGAGGTGACCGCCGGCGCCGAGCCGTTCACCGCGGTCGGCCGCGCCTGGCTGGCCCGTTACGCCGCGTCCGGCGCCCGGTAGGAGCGCTCCGGATACCTGGTACGCCTGGTTGGTGGTGCCTAGTCCCTCCGGCCGGTGCAAATTGCACGTTGGACCGGTCTATGCTTGCGCCGATCTTCTCTGTCACCTGATCGAGGGATGCTGACGTGGCCGTTGCCTCCTTGCCGCACTCATCCATGATGGACCACTCCTCCATCATGGATCTGAGCCTGCCGCAGGAAGCCTGACGTGGCCGGAACACAGCAGAACGGCGGCCCCACCGTCCGGCGGATGCAGCTGGGCGCCCGCCTGCGTAACCTCCGGCAGGCCAAGGGCATCACCCGTGACCAGGCCGGCTGGGCCATTAGGGGCTCCGAATCCAAGATCAGCCGGATGGAGCTGGGCCGGGTCGCGTTCAAGGAGCGTGACGTCACCGATCTGCTCCGGCTCTACGGCATCGAGGACGAGAGCGAACACGCCCGGCTGCTGGCGCTGGCCCGCGAGGCGAACACGCCGGGCTGGTGGCACGCGTACGGCGACGTGCTCACCACGTGGTTCCAGAACTACCTCGACCTCGAGCAGGCGGCCGAGCTGATCCGCACCTACGAGATCCAGTTCGTGCCGGGCCTGCTCCAGACCGACGCGTACGCCCGGGCCGTCATCATGCTCGGCCACGGCTCCAAGGCGCAGGCCGAGATCGCCCGCCGCGCCGAGTTCCGGATGGCCCGCAAGCAGCTGCTGACCCGCCCCGACCCGCCGCGGGTGTGGGCGGTGCTCGACGAGGCGGTGCTGCGCCGTCCGATCGGCGGGGTGGCGGTGATGCGGGAGCAGATCGAGTACCTGCTCGAGGTCAGCAAGCTCCGCAACGTACGCCTGCAGGTCATGCCCTTCCGGTCGGGCGGGCACGCGGCCGCCGGCGGTGCATTCTCCATCCTGCGTTTCGGCCACTCCGACGTGCCCGACGTGGTGTATATCGAACACCTGACCAGCGGCCTCTACCTGGACAAACGCGAAGACGTCGACCAGTACGCCGAGGCCATGGGCCGGCTGTCGATCGAGGCGGAGCCGCCGCAGCGTACCCCCGAGATCCTCCGCCAGGTCCTCATCGACCTCGGCGAGTAGGCCTGTCCGGTTTCGTCAAGACGGCGTGATCGGTCGGCGGTAGCTTCGCCGGTATGGAATCCCGTCATGTCAGCGCACACATCGACCGCCCGTTCGGGGAGGTCTACGACTACGCCTCCGACCCGTCGCACCTGCCGGAATGGGCGCCCGGCCTGCTCAATTCGATCGAGCCGGCCGACGGGCGCTGGGTCGCGGAATCGCCGATGGGACGCGTCGTGATCGACTTCACGCCGCGCAACGAGTTCGGCGTCCTCGACCACGACGTGACCGTGGCCTCGGGGGAGACCTTCCACAACCCGATGCGCCTGCTTCCGGACGGCGACGGGTGTGAACTGGTGTTCACCGTCCGCCGCCGCCCGGAGATGAGCGACGAGGAGTTCGACCGCGACGCCGAGGCCGTACGCGCCGACCTTCTCACGTTGAAGAACCTGGTCGAGGCGTAGGCCGTGTTTCGTAGCCCGACCTACGCCTCGTTACGAAATACGGCCTAATCCTCGGGGCGGGGCGCGACCTTGTCGAGGCGGGCCAGTTCGGCCAGTTCCGAGCGGTACGGGTTGTAGGTGTACGTCCGGGACACCGCGGCCGGGATGGTGAAGTACTCGGTGACCAGCCTCGCCGGGTCCGACGCGAGCTCGCCGCGGGCGGGCACGTCGTTGCCGTCGTCCCAGCCCCACGGCGAGTTGGCCGAGTTGGTGCCGCAGGAGTAGGTGCCCTGGCCGCAGCCTCCGCTGGTGTCGCCGGCGAAGGTTCCCAGCGAGGCGAACAGGGCCGTGTTGGTGCGCTGCGCCCACAGCCCGCCCGGGGCGAAGATGTCGACCAGCTGGTACCGCACGTCCCGGTCGTCGCCGTTGGCCGGCGCCTCGGCCACCGTCGACGGGTAGTAGACGATGCCGTCGCCGTTGATGTTGTACTGCGGGTACGCCTTCAGCCCGTGCCCCTTGGCCTCCTGCGCGGTCACCGGGTGCTGGAACGAGTCGTGCGGCGACGACTGCGTCTGCAGCGTCCCGTCGACCGACTCGCGCCCGCTCGACCAGGTGCTCCCGACCGGCGTGTACGAGTAGAAGTCACTGTGCGCCACCGTGACCGCCGAACGCAGCAGCCCGTAGTCGGAACCGTCCCGCTCGACCGTGAGCAGCAGGCCCTCGCCGTCGTTCTCGTGCTCGGTCTCGAAGAACGGGTGATCCACCCAGTCCCGCGGGTGGTAGAAGAAGTAGGTCAGGTACCAGTGGCTGCTGGTCTCCACCACCGAGTAGTAGGCGGTGGCGGCCATCGACCCGGCGCCGGTCCGGTCCCAGTTGTTCCGGCCGGACAGGTCGCCGTCGAAGTCGTACGCGGTGATGTAGTCGGACCGGCCGCCCAGGGCGTGGTCTCCGGTGGCGTCCACGTCCTGGTAGTGGATCGGCGCCCAGCGCAACGCCAGCTGTTCCCGGCTGACCGCCGCATGGGCCGGCGCGGCCGGCCCGACCCCGGCCAGCACCCCGGCCAGCACCCCGGCAATGACCAGGGCGATCCTGCTGCGACCTCGCATGATGCTCTCCCGCGGATGCGTTTCAATAGATGGATGTGAATCTAAGAGGTCAGCGTGTCCGAGGGAAGGACGGCGGGTGCACAGTCGGTGCCCCCATCCGCACGGGATGATCCATCGATCTCTACGATGCGTCGGTGCCCCTCACGCTCGAAACCGACGTCGCCAAGCTGTGGCCCGCGTTCGCGACGTTCCGCGACGCGCTGCTCCGGCTCGACTGGTCGGCCGCCCGCGTTGTGCTCGACTCCGTCACGCCGGCGGAGCGTACCGAGCTGATCACGCTCGGCTCCGAGCAGCGGCTCAGCGAGGACTTCCTGCGCGGGCTGGTCCGGACCAACCCCGACGACCCGGCGGCGTTCGCCCTGCTCGGCAAGTTCCTGACCGTCACCGGCTGGAACATCCGCACCGCGGCCCGGGCCCAGCACGTGAGCAAGGACCAGTGGCGGGCCTTCTACCACTGGCTCAACCTGGCCGAGCAGGTGCTGCTCGAAGGCGCGGCCCGGCACCCGGGCGACCCGGCGATCTGGACCGCCCGGCTGCCCTCGGCCCGCGGCATCTCGCTCGGCGTCGACGAGGAGACCCGCCGCTACAACCGGCTCGCCGCGATCGACCAGCACCACCTGCCCGGGCAGGCCCACCACCTCCAGCAGCTGCTGCCGAAGTGGAGCGGCAGCTTCGAGCTGGCCCACGCCTTCGCGCGGGAACGCACGGCGGCCGCGCCGCCCGGATACCCCCAGGGCGTGCTGGTGGCCGAGGCGCACATCGAACATGTCCTCGAGCTCAGCGGCCACGAGCAGCGCGCGTACCTCCAGCAGGCCGGGCCCGACCTGCGCGCGGCCGCCGACCGGTCGGTCCTGAACCCGGGCTTCGTCACCGGCACCTACGCCGCCGACCTGGCCCTGGGCACGTTCGCCGTGGTTCTGCAGCGGTTCGGCGACCGCGAGTACGCCGGGCGCGTCTTCCGGCTGATGGGCAACCGCGCCGCGATGCCGCCGTGGGACGGCTACTCCGACATGCCGTCCGGGGCGCTGTACGCGGCCCGCGCCTGGGCCCTGGGAGGGCAGAACTGATGCGGCGGATCGAGATCGACGGCATCCCCGCGATGGTCGGCCCGACCACCGGGCCGATGCACGCCGGGCTGGCCTTCCGGGTCGGGCAGGCCGACGAGACGCTCGCCCGGCGCGGCATCACGCATCTGGTCGAACATCTGGCGCTGCACACCTTCGGGGTGGCCGACCACCACTACAACGGCACCACGACGCCCGAGTTCACCTACTTCCACACCCAGGGCACGGCCGACGAGATCGCCGCGTTCCTGGCCGGGGTCTGCCGGTCCCTGCGCGACCTGCCGATGCACCGCCTCGACGTCGAGAAGGAGCTGCTGCGTACGGAGCGCAACGGCCGTCAGGGCGGACTGGGCGACTCGATGGCGCTGTGGCGGCACGGCGCCCGCGACTACGGCCTGACCGGCTACCCCGAGTGGGGCCTGCCCGCGATCGGCCCCGAGGAGCTGCGCGCCTGGGTGGCGACCTACTTCACCCGCGGCAACGCCGCCCTCTGGATCGCCGCCGACGACGTGCCGGCCGGCCTGACGCTCGACCTGCCCGACGGCCCGAGCCGCCCGGCGCCCCGCCCGTCGTCGGCGCTGCCCCGCACCCCGGCCTGGTTCCCCGGCTCGTCCGGCACGGTCGTCTGGGACGCGGTGGTGCCCCGGCAGCCCGCCTCCGGCGTGTTCACCGCCGTGCTGGAACGGTCGCTGATGCGGTCGCTGCGCCAGGAGCAGGGCCTGTCCTACTCGGTCAACACCGACTACGACCCGCGTACGGACGGCACCGCGCTGATCACCGCCGCGGCCGACTCGCTGCCGGAGAAGCGGGGCGCCGTCCTCGGCGGCTTCCTCGACGTGCTGGCCGCGCTGCGCTTCGGTCAGGTCGACGAGAAGGACGTCGCCACCGTGATCGGGCACCGGGTGGACGAGCTGAGCCAGGCCGAGGAGCGCGGCGGCCGGCTGCCCGGCCAGGCGTTGAACCTGGTCTCCGGCCGCCCGGTGGAGGCCCTCGAGCAGATCCTGGCCGAGATCCGGGCGGTCACCCCCGAGCGGCTGACCGAGATCGCCGGCCAGGCCTGGTCGACCGGCCTGCTGATGACGCCCGGCGGCCGGTCCGCCGACTGGGCCGGCCTGGCCGCCGCGCCGACCGGCTCGCA
Source organism: Actinoplanes sp. NPDC051470 (assembly GCF_040682035.1). Taxonomy (NCBI): domain Bacteria; kingdom Bacillati; phylum Actinomycetota; class Actinomycetes; order Micromonosporales; family Micromonosporaceae; genus Actinoplanes; species Actinoplanes sp. NPDC051470. The sequence goes on along the minus strand of NZ_JBFBAA010000010.1, from coordinate 169,303 downwards.
CGCCGCGGTCCAGGGCCACGCCCACCCCAGCCTGGAATCCAAGGGCGCCCGCCTGGTCGTCGGGAACGACGGCGTCAGCATCATCGAGGACACCGACGTCGCGACCGTCCGCTTCGACCAGGTGTCGGCGATGCTGGCCTGGCCCGACGGCGGCCGCTTCCTGATCGGCGCGGACGGCATCACGCTGCGGGTGGAGCCGACCCTCTACGGCGGCTCGGCGGCGGCGATCCCGCACCTCGACGCCCGCGTCCCGGCGGCCGCCCGGGTGAACCAGCCGCCCCGCAGCCCCGACAACCTCCCGCGCCCCGAGCCGCAGGCCCAGGCGAAGGCCAGGACCGGCCGATCGACCGGCCCGATCATCATGCTCGCCGTGTTCATCCCGTTGATGCTGGTGTCGTGCCTGCTCGGGTCGGTCTCGCTGATCACGATGAACGATCCCGATCCCGACGTACGCAGCGGGTCGGTCTTTCTTCTGATCTTCGGCCTGGCCCTGACCGTGGGTTTCGGCTTCGGCATCGTCGCCGCGATCCGCCGCCTGCGCGCGGCCCGTCAGGCCCGCCGGTCCTGACCCGGTTCACCCTGCCGACGGTTCACCCTGCCGACGGATCACGCTGGGCGGCGGTGAACGCCACGCTCAGCAGGCCGGCCCGGGTCTGGACCTGGTAACGGGTCCGGCCCCGCTTGACCACGGTGCCGGCCACGCCGGCGTACTTGCCCGGGCCGATCACCCGGACCCGCTCGCCGACCTGGAGCGGCACGCGCGGGAGCTGCGTGGCGACCTGACCGGCCCGGATGCGCGCCAGCTCGGCCTGGTAGCGCGGGTCCATCTCGGCCGGCCGGCCACGATGGGACCAGGTGTAGACGGCGGACACGTCGAAGCCGGGGGAGCAGGCGCGGCACGACTTGACCCGGATCGGCCGCCGGTGTGCCGTCGTGCGATGACCGGCCGGGCAGACCCCGGCCCACGGTCCGTCGACGCCGGGCGCGTCGGCCGGCACGCATCGCTCGCCCGAGCAGCCGATCCGCCGGGCCACGGCCCGCCACACCCGGTCGTGACCATGCCTCGGACCGGCCAGGGCATGGGCGATCTCGTGCAGCACCGTATCGGTGACCTGCTCGACGTCGTACAGCGAGATCAGCGGCCGGGACAGCCCGATCTCCTTCGTGGCGAACCGGCAGACCCCGGCCCGCGTCTTGGCGTTGTCGAACACCAGACGCCACCCGGCCAGCCCGTGCTCGGCCATCAGATCGGAGGCCAGCTGCCTCGCTCTCGACAGATCCAACCCACCGCTCCCCGCCGACTCGCACCCGCCGGACCATCCTGCCACGGCGGTCCCGGGCCGGAATGCCGCGCCGCGCGCCGACGTTCCGCTGACGGTGCCGGCTTCCCGGCCGGCTGGGAACGAGGTTCGTGATGAAGGTTCGCAACTCACTCCGGTCGCTCAAGAACAAGCCCGGTTCGGTCCTCACCCGTCGGCGTGGCCGGCTCGTGGTGATCAACCGGAAGAACCCGCGCTGGAACGGCCGTCAGGGCTGACCGCCTCGATCACCCGTTTGAGGGCGGCGACCTGCCCACCATCGGTGCGGCGGATCGCGGTGCGGAGCAGGCCGGCGAACGGGCGCCAGACACCCTCGACGCGGCAGTCGGCGGTCAGGGTGACCGTCGTCCGGCCGCCGTCGGGCACGCAGGTGTAGGTGTACGCGGCGGACACGCCGCCCTGGGCCGAGTGCACGACGACCGTACGGCCGGGTTCGACCGTCTCGACCCGGCCCGTGCGGTCCCGGCCGCGGGTGTGGAAGATCAGTTCGTCGTCGTTCACCCGGATGCTCCGCACGCCGGGCATCCAGGCGGTGGCGGCGGGCCAGTCGGTCAGCCGGGCCCACACCTCGGCGGCCGGGCGATCGATGGTGGCGGAGAGGATGAAGGCTGTGGTCACGGCGGTCAGCGTGGCCGGTCGGCTCGATCCGCGTCTTGGACGGATTTCACATCGATCTCCGGCGGCTTTGTCAGTTCCGGCACAAACCCCGGGGCGGCCTGGTCGGGGGTGTACGCGGCCCGCTGAGCCGTGACGTACGCGGACGGTGTCACCCCGGTGTGCCGCCGGAAGTCCCGGATGAAGTGGCTCTGGTCGAACCAGCCGTACGCGGCGGCCAGGCCGGGCCAGTCCACCGGCGCGTAGACGTCGATCGCCGCCAGCAGCGCCCGCAACCGGAGGATCCGGGACACCACCCGCGGGCCGAGCCCGACCGTCGTGGTGAACTCGCGGTCGAGGTGCCCGTGCGAGACACCCAGCTCGGCCGCGAGCCCGGCGATCGGCCGCAGCGGGTCGGCTTCGAGCGCGTGCACGGCCGCCTCGCAGCGCAGCAGCGCCGGGCCGGGCGCCCCGGGCGTCAGCGCCTTCTCGACCACATCGAGGGTGCCGTCGGCGAGAAGCGCGCTCCGCAGAGCCACCGCGCCCGGCCAGGCTTGAAGAAGATCAACGACCTTTCCGCGTACGGAAGCGGGCCGCAGGCCGAACAGGGCCTGGCCGCCGACCGCCGTGGTGACCACCCCGAAGCAGTGTGTCTCCCCGAGGGGCTCGTTGATCACCGGGCGGTCGTGCGGGCCGAGGAGGAAGCCCTCGCCGGCCACGAGCGCCGGACCATCGCCGGCCACCAGGCGGATCGGGTCACCGAGCACGACGACGGCGACCGTGGAGCCGGTCGGCGCGATCAGCTCGCGGCGGTAGCCGATCTGGCCGCGGGCATACCAGATCGACTCCACGAACCGCGCGAGCGCGGGCGGCTGACGAGCCTCGAAGACGAACTCCACGCCCTATCTCAGCACGTCACGCGCCCCGAACCGCTCAGGCGGCGACCAGCGGGCGCAGGGCCTCGCCGACCATGCTGACCACGCCGGGGCGGTGGCCGTTGCGCATCAGGTTGATGGTGATGCCGTCGATGCCGGCGCCCAGGACCCGCTCCTGGAGCTGCTCGGCCACCTGGTCGGCGGTGCCGAGGAAGGCCCGGTTGCGGCGGTCCTCGGGGATGGTCCCGGCGAGTTCCGTCACCTCCTGCTCGGTCTCGCCGACCATGCCCATGGCCAGGAAGCTGGTCTTCAGGGTGGCCGGGTCGCGGCCGATCTCCTCGCACCGCTCGCGCAGCACCGACACCTTGCGCGCCAGGTCGGCCACGTCGCAGATGATGTTCATGTGGTCGGCGAACCGCGCGGCCAGCCGGAACGTCTTCTGCTCGCCGCTGCCGCCCAGCATGATCGGGATGCTCTCGCGGAACCGGGGATTGTTCATGGCGCCCCGCGCGGTGTACCACTTGCCGTCGTGCGTGGCCTCCTCACCGCGCAGCATCGGCGAGATGATCGTCAGCGCTTCCTCGAGCCGCTCGAAGCGCTGCCCGAAGGTGCCGAACTCGAAGCCGTAGTCGTGGTGCTCGCGCTCGTACCAGCCGGCCCCGATGCCCAGGACGGCCCGGCCGTGCGAGACCACGTCGAGGGTGGTCACGGTCTTGGCCAGCAGGGCTGGGTTGCGGTACGTGTTGCCGGTGACCAGTGTGGACAGCTGCACGGTCGAGGTGCCGGTGGCCAGGGCGCCGAGCGTCGTGTACGACTCGAGCATCGCATTCTCGGCCGGGCCGATGCCGGGCAGCTGATAGAAGTGGTCCATCACCAGCACGGTGTCGAAGCCGGCGCCCTCCGCCTCCCGGGCCTGCGCCAGGACGGTGTCGAAGAGCTGGCCGGGCGCGACGCCCGGGTAGGTGAAGTTGGGGATCTGGTAACCGAGCCGGATGCTCATGATGACTCCGTACGCCGATGTAAGAGGGCTCTCACATGTTAATGTAAGAGCCCTCTTACAGGAGGGCAAGAAGGCATGGGTTACCACCACGGTGACCTCCGGGCGGCGTTGATCGAGGCCAGCTTCGACGCGTTGGGGGAGCACGGCCTGCAGCGGTTCTCGGTCGCCGCGGTCGCGCGCCGGCTCGGGGTCAGCTCGGCGGCGCCGTACCGGCACTTTCCCGACCGCGATCACCTGCTCAGCGCGGTCTCCGGCGTGGCCGCACGCGACCTGCGCGAGGCCGTCGTCACCGCCGCCGACGCGGCGGGCGCCGACCCGGTCGATCGGCTGGCCGCGCTGGCCGGCGCCTACGTCCGGTACATGACGCGGACCGGCGCCGGCTTCCACGTGATCTTCGCGGCCGGCCTGTCCGAGCTGCCCGACGAGGATCGCCGCGAGCACACCCGGGCCCTGATGACCACCCTGATCGACCTGGCCGTGGCGGTCGAGCCCAGCTCGTACCACGAGGTTCTGCACCTCCTCCAGGAGATCATCGCGGTCGCGCACGGCTACACGACGCTGCTCACCGACGGCTTCTTCGCGATGCACAACGGCTCGGCCGAACACATCGCCGCCCGCGCCGTCCGGGCCGCCGCCGACCTGGCCACCGCCCGCCGCTGACCGTTGTCCGATCCGGGCCTCGCCGTTCGTAGCCATGGTGAACGGCCGCCCGCCAGGGTGCGGTCACGACCACGGGAGGTGCCGACCGATGCCACACCAACTGGGCCAGGTCCGGGCCACCTCGCCCTCGGCGAAGTTGTAGAAGACCGCGTGCACGACTTCGGGCGGCGCGAGCCCGAGCGGCGCGAGCACCGCGGGGACGGCCACAACGCCGTCCTGGTCGCCCACCACATCGGCGGCACCGAGGCGCACGTCCTGATGGCCCTGAAAATGGGCCTGCGGGCGGAGAAGTTCGGCCGGGTCCACCGCCTGCCCCCGGCGCGGCTGGCCGCCGCCGTCGACGGCCTGCGCGCCCGAGGCCTGGTGAACGCGGCCGGCGACTTCACCGACGCCGGCCGAGACCTCCGGGAACGGATCGAAACCGTCACCGACGAGCTGGCCGCGCCGGCCTACGAGGTGCTCAGCGCGGACGAGCTCGACGAACTGATCACCGGCCTCGACCCGATCACGGCGGCGCTGACGTCATGATCAGAAGGGTGGTGCGTCCTGGCCCATCAACGCCAGCACGACGCCGCCCTTGCCGCTCTTGAGGTTCTGGACCACAACCTTGCCGGTGCTGCCGTCGGGCAACTCCAACGTGAACGTCTTACCGACCGCGTTCTTGGGGCCGTTGCCGGCGTCGTTGGCGAGACGGAAGTCCCCGGCCCACGGCGGAACTCCGCCCTTACGGGCGGGCTCGGCGAAGAGCGCGGCGGTTCCTGGGATCCGGGTGCCGTCGGCGGCGAGAAGCACTGAGGCGCTGCGAAAGGTAGCCATATGCGCTAAGGATATCCCGTCCCGCCCAGATCCGGGCCACGACAAGCGAGCCATAACGCGAATGATTACCGGCCGCGGCTCTGATTTTGTCCCCGCCCACGGAGCCCGGCCCACCGGCAGCCCGCCACGCGGACGCTCGCCTTCCTGGTGCGAAGGCAGCCGCAGCCTGGTCAGCGGCGGCGCTGGTCGCTGTTGCGGCCGGGGGCGGAGAGGAAGATGGTGGCCGCGGGACGGCCGGTCACGGGCTCGTCGGCGATCGGCTCGGCGGGCTCGGCGGAATCGGCGGAATCGGGGTTGTGCACCCGTTCGTGTGCCGTGTCAGCCTTCTCGCGCAGCTGCTTCAAGGTGACCCCGCTCTGCTCGCCGCTCAGGTCGACCTCGATGCGGCAGAACTGTTCGCAGGGGTATTCGACCACGAGCACCGCCTGGCCCCCGAGTGTCATTCTGTGTCCTCGTCACCGCGAACAAGGCCCGCCTTGCTGCATCCGGGAAAGCTTCGCATGCCCCGAATTGTACGCAGGGGTGAAGTTGTCCACGCCGCCGGACCAGGCCATTCGGGCCCGGCGAGGGCGCCGGCGCGTCAGGGGCGCCGAACGACGTAGCGGCGTTCGATGTGGCCGGCGAGGTCCTCGGGGTAGAAGTAGACCGGACGGAGGTCGCCGGCGGCGTAGCGGGTGGCCTGGTCGTTGAAGTGCGGGGACTCGGGGTGGCCGCTGGCGCCGCCGGCCGTGATCGCCCAGGCTCGCAGGCGGGGGCCGAACTCGACGACGGCCACGAAGCTGTTGCCGCTGGTGCCGTAGTAGCGCTTCGTCCCGGGGTAGCGGCGGGCCCCGAACGAGGCGAGCGAACCCCACTGCGCCGAGGTGAACGGGACGGGGAGGCTGGGCCTGGTGTCGTCGAAGGTCTGGGTGATCGCGCCGTCGTTGCGCTGGAAGCGGTTGATCTCGCCCCAGGGCACCGGCCAGCGGCCGAAGTCCTGGGTCAGCCGGGTCACCGCCTCGTCGAGCGCGGCCAGGCGCTGGGCGTCGGTGGCGCGTTCGGCCAGGTAGTCCCACATGGACAGGCCCGCGTCCCGGGCGGCCTGGGCCAGCGGCGCCCACAGCGCCTCGGCCCAGAAGACGGCCAGCGACGTGGCGGTCGAGTGTGTGCCCCAGCGATAGTCCCAGCGCCGCAGCAGGGCGATCGGGTCGGCCAGACGCGGGTCGGGTGCCCGGTCCCACGCCGCGATCAGCAGCGGCACGAGGCGGTCGAAGGCGGTCAGGTACGGGTCGAAGGCGGCCGACATCAGCGTCCGCGGCGTGAACCGGCGCCGGGCGGTCAGCACCCGGATGGCCTGCGGCCCGCGCGGGTTCTCGCCGGCCTGGTCGAAGTGGCGCGGGAAGTCGTCGCGCCGGGGGCTGTCGGCGCCGGCCGCGGTCCACGGCCAGTTGTTCGAGTTGTACGCCCACCCGGTGCGCGGGTTCACCGCCTGCGGCAGGCTCGCCAGGCTGTGCAGCCCGTGCCAGTCGGTCGCCGGGTCGCTGCCGTCGACCGGGCGGCGGTAGTCGTACCGGTCGTCGCGGATCGGCATGAACTGCGGCATCAGGAACGCGATCTCGCCCCGGGTGTCCGCGAACAGCGTGTTGTTCGAGCTGTTGGCCTTGAGGCGCGCCACCCGCAGGTAGTCCGCGTAGTCGCGGGTCTTGGTGCGCAGGAAGCTCTGCTGCAGCGCCTCGAGCGGCTTGTTCATCAGGGCGAACGCGATCCACTTGCCGTCCGCCTCCCGCACGATCGGGCCGTGGTGGGTGGCGTACGTGGTGAAGGTGCGGGTCATCCGGGAGCCGTCGGCGGCGCGGTAGGCCAGGGTGATCTCGTTGGTCGTCACGGCCCGCAGCGCGTCGCCGTAGCGGTACCGCAGCCGGCCGCCGGCGCCGGTCACGATCGTCTCGGCGAACTCGTCGACGTTGTCGACGCCGCTGGAGGTGTGCATCCAGCCGGTGTGCTGGTTGAAGCCCTGGTAGATGAAGAACTGGCCCCAGGTCGCGGCGCCGTAGACGTTGAGCCCCTCGTCGCTGGTCACGTGTTGCTCGGAGCGGAAGAAGAAGCTGGTGTGCGGGTTGATCAGCAGCAGCGCGTGGCCGTCCCGGGTGTGGCCGGGCGCGATCGCGAAGCCGTTCGAGCCGCCGGGCTCGCGGAACGTGAGCGCGAGCTCGTCGTCGGTCATCGGCAGCGTACGCCCGCTGTAGAAGGCTTCGAGCTGGCTCAGCACCACCCGTTCGATGTCGCCGCCGATGCTGCCCTCGGAGAAGCTCAGCGGCATCCACGGCTCGAACCGGGTGATCACCTTCGGCCGCACGGAGGGGTGCGTCGCGAGGTAGTGGTTGAGCCCGTCGGCCCACGCCGTCATCAGTTTGCGGAGCCAGGCGGGGCACTTCAGGAAGTCGCGGCGAAGTGCTGCGGGATCCACGAACAGGCGCTGCCGCAGGTCTTGCCAGATCGCGGTCTCGCCCTCGGCCTCGGCCAGCCGGCCCAGGCTGACCAGGTAGTTCCGCTCGATCCGGGGGAAGTCGTCCTCGGCCTGGGCGTACATCATCCCGAAGACCGCGTCGGCGTCGGTCCGCCCCGCCACGTGCGGGATACCCCAGTCGTCCCGCGTGATGGTGACCCGGGCCGACGACGCCGCGGAAGAGGGGAGGGGAAGGAAAGAGGCGGCCACGCCGCCGAGGACGTGCCGCCTGCTGACCATACATCAACGACTATCAGTACGTGGGGGTGCGGGCAAGAGCGTCAGTGTGACTTGGCGCCCGCCGGGGCGGCGAACGTGGTGAGGAACTTGTCGCGGAAGCTGTCCATCTTCCAGACCGGCGCGTCCTCGTCCGGGCGCAGGCCGTCCTGCCAGCCCCAGGACGCGATCCGGTCGAGGACCGCGGGGTCCTTGCTGACGATCGAGATCGGCACGTCGTGGCTGGCGTCGACGCCGCTGACCCGGGGCGCGGCCTGGTGGTCACCGAACATGATCATCACCAGGTCGTCGCTGCCGTACGTGGTGGCCCACGAGGTCAGGGCGTTGACCGAATAGCCGACCGAGGTGGCGTACGCGGTGCGCACCTTGCCGGTCGAGGTCCAGGTGTCCTCCTTGGGCCCGTTGGCGATCTGCGGGCCGTACACCGAGCCGTCGCCGACCTGGTTCCAGTCGATCATCTCGGGCAGCGGCGCCCACGGCGTGTGGCTGGAGGTCATCGTGACCTCGGCGAACAGCGGGCCGCGGTCGGGTCGCGAGTAGACGTTGCGCTGGAACGACGCGAGCGTGAACTGGTCCGGCATCGAGGACCAGCCGAACTGCGGGCCCTTGTAGCCGAGGTTCCGGGCGTCGTAGACCTCTTCGTACCCGTAGAAGTCCTTCTCGGGCCAGGTGTGCTTGTTGCCGGGCTCGATGCCGACGGTGTGCCAGCCGGCCTTCTGGAACGCCTTGGTGATGGTGAGCCGGTTGCCCGCGCCCGAGGTCAGCTGGCGGTAGCGCTGCTGCTGGTTGACCCACATGCCGGACTGGAAGGTGGCGTGGGCGAGCCAGCTGCCGCCGCCGTAGGTGGACGAGGTCAGGAAGGCGCTGCGGGCGTGGAAGCCGTCCGCCTCCAGCTCGGCGTTCGACTTCTGCAGCGCCGGGTCGACGATGGCGGCCATCTTCGGGTTCTCCAGCGCCGACCGGCCGTAGCTCTCCACCACGCCGATCAGCACGTCCTTGCCGCGCAGGGCCCGCAGCAGCTGGCCGGCCGGGACCTTGGCCAGCGGGTCGTTCGCCGCCTCGATCGCGAACGCCCGCTGGTCGTTGATCGACCGGGGGATGCCGGTCAGCGTGTTCCGCGCCAGCATCGCGGTGGTGTCGGAGGCGACCGGCGCGTACGGGAACAGCGTCACACCGACCAGCGCCAGCGCCACCCACGCGGCGATCCCGGCCGGCACCGCCCGCAGCGCGCCCTTCCGGTGCCGGGCCACCAGCCCGGACAGCCGGAGCACCGACCAGGCCATCAGGCCGATCAGGCCGATGCCGCCGAGGATCGCGCCGGCGACGGCCGCCACCGCCGCCGGCTTGCCCGAGGTCTCGGTGACGTAGTTGTAGCCGTCGCCGAGGAGCGGCCAGTCCAGCACCAGGTCGAAGCGCCGGGCCAGCACGCTGAGGAAACCGATGTTGATGATCTTGAGGATCGTGAGTACGCCGATCCCGGCGCCCATGATCAGCGCGGCCGGCTTCCGGAACCGGGCCGGCGCGACCAGCACCACCGCCGCCGCGACGATCGCCTCGATCGGCAGGCGCAGGAACGCGCCGGGCACCCAGGTCCCGGGCCGCAGCCGGCCGATGCCGTCGGGCACCACGAGGGCGACGAACACCAGCAGAGCGGCCAGCACCGTCAGGGACACGGCGAGGATCGAGCGTAGGCGGTTGGTCACGCCCTCTTGTTACGGACGATCCGCATACAACGGTTCAGCCGTGGAGATCATGTGATCGGGATTCCACCAACTCGGCTATCCGTCCGAGCGCCGAAGACACCTCCTGAGCTGGGATTTCCCGGCCGTCGCGGAGGCGCAGCGAGACCTGGCCGGCGGCGGCCTCCCGCTCGCCGATGATCCCGACGTACGGGATCTTCCGCAGCGCCGCCTGCCTGATGCGGGCACCGAGCGACCCCTCGAACGACAGCTCGGCGCGCAGATCCGACGCCGCCTCGACCAGGGCGCGCGCGGCGCCGTCCTGCGCGGGCGACACCGGCAGGACGGCCAGTTGGACCGGCGCGTACCAGGCCGGGAAGGCGCCCTCGTGCACCTCGATCAGGTGCGCGAAGAGCCGCTCCATGCTGCCGGCCAGGCTGCGGTGGATCATCACGGGCCGCTGCCGGGAGCCGTCCGCCGCCGCGTAGTCCAACGCGAAACGGGCCGGTTTGTCGTAGTCGACCTGCACGGTCGACAGGGTCTGCTCACGGCCGGCGTCGTCGCGTACCTGAATGTCGATCTTCGGGCCGTAGAAGGCTGCCTCGCCGGGCGCGTCCTCGTACTCGACTCCGGCGCGATCAAGCGCATCGCGCAGCACCTGCTCGGCTTGCGCCCACATCGCGTCGTCGTCGATGAATTTCGCGCTGCCGTCCCGCAGCGAGAGCCGGAAGCTGGACGCCCGGACGCCCAGGTCGGCGTGCGCCCGCCGGATCAGCCGCAGCTCCCGGCCGACCTCGTCGACGACCTGCGACGGCGCGCAGAAGGTGTGCCCGTCGTTGAGCGCGATCACCCGGACCCGGCTCAGCCCGCCGAGCACGCCGGAGCGCTCGGCCCGGAACATCTGCCCGATCTCGGCGATCCGCAGCGGCAGCTCACGATGGGAGCGGCCGCGGGACCGGTAGACCAGCGCGTGGTGCGGGCACAGGCTCGGCCGCAGCATGAGCTGATCGTCGTCGTCGAACGCGACGGCCGGGAACATGTCGTCGGCGAAGTGGTCGAGGTGCCGGGACAGCTGGAACAGGGCCGGGCGGCCCAGCGGTGGTGACACGACGTGCTGGTAGCCGTTGCGCCGTTCCAGCTCGCGCAGGTATTCCTCGACGGCGTGCCGGGCCGCGGCGCCGGCCGGCAGCCAGAACGGCAGGCCCGCGCCGGCCAGCGGGTCGGAATCGAACAGCTCGAGCTCGCGGCCCAGCTTGCGGTGGTCGGCCATCACGGTCTCCTTCTCGGTGTACGCCGTGAGCACACGCCCCGAGAAAGGCGCCAGGCCCGGGGCGAGGTGCCCCGGGCCTGGAAAAGTTGCGTTGTTACGCGGCGCCGGGGAGATCCGGCGTCGTCGTCATCACGAAGCGCAACATGCCTCGAAAATACGGCCGTGCCGACCGCGAGGCGACCGATTTATCCGACCACCTTTTCATCCGACCACCTTGAAGAGGTCGTTGAGCTGGTCGTTGACCTTGGTCAGCGAGCTGGGCGGATCGCTGCCGATGTACACCGAGTCCATCCGGGGATTGACCAGCGCGATGATGTCGGCCGCGTTGCTGGTCACCGGGAACAGGAACGTGGTCTTGTTCTTGACCTGATCGGTGAACGGCGTGACGTCCAGGTTCCGCTCCTTCTGGTTGTACTGGATGGCCAGCTCGGTCGCCTCCGGCCGGGCCGGGAACACCACGCCCGACTCGCCGATGATCTTCTGGCACTCGGCGCCGGAGAGGAACTTGACCCACTTGGCCGCGTTCTCCGGCTGCTTCGACAGCGTGGTGATGGAGTCGGCGAGACCGTTGAACATCGACGCCCGCTTGCCGGTCGGCCCGATCGGGGTGGGCGCGACGCCGATCTCCAGCGGCTTGCCGGCCTCGTCGGTCAGCTTGCTGAAGGTGGAGATCATCCACGAGCCGCTGATGCCCATCGCGGCGATGCCGGACTGGATCTGCTTGTCGGTGTTGATCGGGTTGGCCCCGCCGATCTCCGCGTACGTCGGCAGGTAGCCCTTCCGGGCCAGGCCGAAGTACCACTTCAGGGTGTCCTGGAAGGCGGGCTGGTCGAGGTTGAAGTGGGTGCCCCACGGGTTCTTGTCGGTGACCTGCCACCCGGCGCTGCCGGTGAACGCCGACCACTGGGTCTGCCCCCAGCCCTGGCCGCCGGAGCCCTCGGCCGACATCCCGTGCGTCTTCACCCGGTGGGAGTCGAAGCCGGGCTCGTCGCCGCGCTTGCCGTTGACGTCCATGGTCAGGTGGGCGACCAGCTTCTCGAACGAGCCGCCGTCCTGCGGGTTCCAGCTCAGGTTCTGCAGCTCGGCCGGGTCGACCCCGGCGTCGGACAGCGCCTTCTTGGAGTAGAACAGGGCGACCGTGTCCCAGTCCTTCGGCGAGCCGTACCGGTGGCCGTCCTGTCCCTTCCACAGCTCGGCCAGGCCGGGCTGGTAGTCGGTGTCCTGGATGTCCTGGGTCGGGCCGAGCTCGTCCAGCGGCCGGAGCACCTTCAGGTCGGCGAACTGGGCGAACCGCGCGAGGTGGTCGGTGAAGACGTCCGGTGCGGCGTCGGCGATGAATCCGGCGGTCAGCTTCTGCCAGTACGTGTCCCAGCCGTACTGCGAGATCCGTACGCTCAGACCGGGGTTCTGCCGTGCGAACGCGTCCGCGCACTTCTGATAGCCGGGCTGCTGACCGGAGTCCCACAGCCAGTACTCGATGACGCCGTCGGCGCCGCCCGCGGCACTGCCGCCGCACGCGGTCAGCAGGCCCATGGTGAGCGCGGCCGCACCCACTCTCAGTTTCCGCAACATGGCCGGGCCCTCCTCACTTGATCCCGCTGAAGCCGATGGAGTTGACGATGCGTTTGGCGAACAGCATGAACAGCAGCAGCATCGGCAGCGCGGCGACCAGGGTGGCCGCCATCAGCCCGGCCCAGTCCGGCCCGGTCTGCGGTGTCTGCGACTTGAACACGCCCAGCGCCACGGTCAGCACCCGCGACCGGTCGGTGTAGCTGACCATCAGCGCCCAGAAGTACTCGTTCCACGCGGCGATGTAGGTCAGGATGGCCAGGGTGGCGATCGGGGCCGACGACATCGGCAGGACCAGCCGGAAGAAGACCCGGGTCTTCGACGCGCCGTCGATCAGCGCCGCCTCCTCCACCTCGGACGAGATGCCGAGGAAGAACTGGCGCAGGAAGAACACCGCGAACGGGGTCATCAGCATGGTCGGCAGGGCGATGCCGAGCAGGGTGTCGACCAGGCCGAGCTGCTTGATCAGGACGAAGTTGGGCAGCAGCGTGAAGATGGCCGGGATCATCAGCCCGCCCAGGAAGAAGCCGAACACCTTGTCCCGGTGCCGCCACTTCAGCCGGGCGAACGCGTACGCCGCCATCGCCGAGAAGAACACCTGGCCCACGGTGACCAGGGTGGCCACGACCACCGAGTTGAGCAGGTAGCGCCAGAAGAAGATCTCCTGGCCGGCGCCGCCCTGGTCGATCGCCTCCTGGCCGGTCTGCGTGCCGAAGACCCGTTCGAAGCCGCCCAGGCCGGGCTGCACCGGCAGGATGCTGTCGCCGCCCGCGTAGAGCGCGTTGTTGCTGGACAGCGCGGTGCGCAGGATCCAGTAGAAGGGGAACAGGCTGGCCAGGATGACCAGGATCATGAAGGTCCAGGCGGCCGCCCGGCCGATGCTGAACCGCGGGGGAGCGGTGGCGTCTGCGGTTACTGCGGTCATCGTCGCCCGCCTCTCAGTTCAGATCCGACGTGGCGGCCCGGGTGAGCCGGTACTGCAGGAACGTGATGATCATCAACACGATGAGCAGCGCGACCGACATGGCCGAGGCGTAGCCGAACTGGAACCGGCCGAACGCGACGTCGTAGATGTAGTACTGGAGCACCCGGGACGAGTCGACCGGCCCGCCGCGGGTGGCGATGGCGACCGTGTCGAACACCTGGAACGACCCGACCACGGTGATGATCAGGACCAGCCCCAGGATCGGCCGCAGCAACGGGACGGTGATGCTGCGGAACATCCGGGGCTCGCTGGCGCCGTCGATCCGCCCGGCCTCGTACATGGTCTCCGGGATGGTCTGCAGACCCGCGAAGATCAGCAGGGCGGTGTAGCCGACGTGCCGCCACACGTTGACCGCCGCGATGGTCGGGATCACCCAGGCCTCGGACGAGAAGAACGCGATCCGCTCGACGCCGATCACCTCGAGCAGCTTGTTGCCGATGCCGAGCTGATAGTCCAGGACCCAGAGGAAGATCATCGCGGCGACCACATTGGACACCAGGTACGGCGTCAGCACGATCCCGCGCAGCCAGGTGCGCTTGGTCAGCCGCTGCATCATCACGGCGATGACCAGCGCCAGAATCGTCTGGAAGAGGATGTTGAGGAAGACGTACCAGATGGTGACCTCGAGCGAGTTCCAGAACACCGGGTCCTGGACCATCCGCACGTAGTTGTCCAGCCCGTTGAACTCCGGCGGGGTGAGCAGGTTGAACTTGGTGAAGCTGAGATAGATGCCGCGGAGGGTCGGCCACACCATGAAGACCAGGAAGCCGATCAGCGCGGGCAGGATGAAGAGGAGGGCGAGCCGCGTGTCATCGCGGCGCTTCGGTGTTCGTGGGGCGGTGGTCGTTCCGGTGGCAGCCGGACTCCTTGTCGTCGTTGTGGCCATCTCACTCCTTAGGCGTGGCCCCCAGTGCGTCCACGCTGCACAGCACGGCTTGGTCAGGTCGTATCCGCGGGAAGGCGAGCCCCGCGTGCTCCAGGGCGGCGCCGCTGAGCGTCACGCCCTCGTTCGCGGCGCCCCACCACGCCGGCCCGGTCCCGAACCCGGCGCCCGTGCCGTGCGACGGCGCCGACTGCGCCGCGCCGACGAACCGGGGGCGGATGCGGTAGCGGCGGGCCGGGTCGAGCCCGCGCAACCGCAGCCGGCCGGGCGGGTCGGGCGCCACGCTGTCCAGCGTCACCAGGGCGAACAGCGCGTGGTCGTGGTCCGGCGACACCACACCGTGCACCAGCACGTTCGGGTCGGCGGTGTCCATCCGCACCAGGTCGCCGCCGAGCAGCAGGCCGCGGTGCTCCTTGAAGAACGCGATCCACCCGGCCAGCTCCCGCGACTCGGCCTCGGTCGCCTTGGCCAGGTCCCACTCGATGCCGAGGTGGCCGAAGATCGCGGTGGCCGCGCGGAAGCCGAGGTCGTGGCGGCGGCCGGTGGTGTGCGAGGCGCCCGAGGCGATGTGCGCGCCCAGGTACTCCGGCGGGACCAGCTGGGTGGTCCAGCGCAGCATCGACTGCCGGTCGTGCGGGTCGATGTTGTCCGAGACCCAGACGCGATCGGTACGTTCGAGCACGCCCAGGTCGACCCGGGCGCCGCCGGACGAGCACGACTCGATCTCCAGCCCCGGGTGCGCGGCCCGGATCTCGTCCAGCAGGCGGTAGAACGCCAGCGTCTGCTCGTGGACGCCGGGCCGGCCGCCGAGGGGCTGGGTGCCCGCCTCGATCAGGTCGCGGTTGTGGTCCCACTTGACGTACCCGATGTCGTACTCGTCGAGGATGGCGAGGATCTGACCCTTGACGTGCTCGTACGCCTCCGGCAGGCCGAGGTTGAGCACCTGCTGGTGCCGGGACTCGACCGGCCACTCGTCGCGAGCCGCCATGATCCACTCCGGGTGCGCCCGGGCCAGATCGGAGTCGGGGTTGACCATCTCCGGCTCGAACCACAGCCCGAACTGCATGCCCAGCTTGCGCACCCGGTCGATCAGCGGGTGCAGGCCGCGCGGCCACACGTCGGCCGAGACCACCCAGTCGCCCAGCCCGGCGTGGTCGTTGCGACGGCTCCCGAACCAGCCGTCGTCCAGCACGTAGCGCTCGACGCCCGCGGCGGCGGCCCGCTCGGCCAGGTCGAGCAGCCGGTCCAGGTCGTGCTCGAAGTAGACGGCCTCCCAGACGTTCAGCGTGACCGGCCGGTCGGGCGACACCCGGGGCTCGCGGGCGCGCAGGTGCCGGTGGAAGCGCCGGGCCACCTCGTCCAGCCCGGTCCCGAAGGCGCCGTAGAGCCACGGGCTCCGGTAGCTCTCGCCGGCGCCCAGCCGCACCTCGCCGGGCAGCAGCAACTCGCCGCCGCCGAGCACCTGCTCGCCGGTGAAGACCCGCTCGGCGTAGTGCGTGTGGTTGCCGCTCCACGCGGTGTGCACGGCCCAGATCGCGCCGTCGGCGAAGCCGAACCCGGGCGTTCCGGCGTGCAGCAGGTAGGCGCTGTCCGCCCCGGTCCGGCCCTTCCGGTTCTCGCGCAGGTGGGTGCCGGTGGTCAGGGGTCGCCGCTGCGGCCGCCGTTCGAAGTTGTGCCGCCCGCCGAAGTCCAGCAACTCCGCCGCCTCGGCCGGCGCCGGGAAGGCCAGCACCAGGTCGTCCAGCTGGTAGGTGTCGTCGGCGTGGTTGGTGAGCGTGGCGTTGGCTCGGAGCAGCCCGCTCGGCAGCAGCTCGAGGACGACGGTCAGGCCGAGCCGGTCGCCGTCGGTGGCGGTCACCTCGAGCACGCCCGGCCCGCTCGCCACGAAGCCGTCCACCGGCTCGCCGTTCACCCGTACGACGGTCGTGCGGAAGAACGGAGACCAGCCCCGGCCCTGGTACGAGCCACGGATGCCCGGCCGCCCGGTCCAGCCCAGGTGGTGCTCGGGCAGCACCGACGGCCGTGGCACCGGTTCGACGTTGTTGCTGCCCAGCACCGGTTCGGCCGCGTCGGCCAGCGCCTCGGCCTCGGCGGCGTCCAGCCCGGGCAGCTCGGCGCCCCAGTGGACGATCGCGGGCAATCGCCCGTCGCGCAGGTCGACGAGCACGGTGACACCGGCAGCGGACAACGCGACAAGCATCGGCGACCTCCGAGCGGCTAAATCTTTAGCGCGAGTCTGTGCCGTGTTTCATCAATGTGTCAAAGATGATCCGCGGCTGCATCTCGGCCGCCACCGAACGCGGCCACGTGGTCCTGATGGCCGACAGCGAGGGCGTCGACGAGCTGGAGGAGTCGGCCATCCGGGCGCTGCTGGCCCGCGGCGTCGACCGGTTCGTCTACGCCGTACTTCGACATGGGCTGCCGAGCAATCGAACTGCTGCTCGCCGAGACCAGCGCAACCGGGGCGGCCGAGCCGCGGGTGCACAAGCTCGTGATGAGGTTGCGCGCCCGCGACTCGGTTGCGGCGCCGTCGGTGATCAGCTCGCCCGCTTGATCCGAAGCGTGACGATCTCGAACGGCCGGAGAGAGAAAGAACGTTCGTTCTCGCTCGAGCCGGCCAGCGGACGTTCGTGCAGGTCGGTCCGCACGAGGCCGGCCACCTCGAACGAAGTGTTCACAGTCGTGCGGCCCGGCGTACCCAGCGACTCGTAGAGCCGGACCACGACGTCGCCGGAGCGGTCGTCGGCCAGCTTGACCGCCTCGATCAGCACGCCGGGGTCGCCCTCCAGCCGGACCAGCGCCGGCACCCCGCGCCCGCCGGTGCGGGTCGACGGCGGCAGGTTGAGCTGGTAGCCCGCGGCGATCGCGTCGGCCGGGGACGCCGCCGGGACGAACCGGAACCCGAACGTGTGCTTGCCCTGGTCGGTGTCCGGGTCGGGGAACTTCGGCCCGCGCACCAGCGTGGCCCGGATCTGGGTGGCCATGCCCCCGCCCGGGCGGGCCACCCGGCGCACCTCGTGGCCGTACGTCGCGTCGTTGGCCAGCGCCACCCCGACCGGCTCACCCACGTGCACCCAGCGGTGCGCCGCCACCTCGAAGCGGGCGGCGTCCCAGGACGTGTTGTCGTGGGTGGAGCGGGTGACGTGCCCGAACTGGGTCTCGAAGCGGGCCCGGTCGGCGTGCACGTCGGCGTCGAAACCGAGCTTGAGCAACCGGTGCTGCTCGTGCCAGTCGACATCGACGCGGATCTCCACGCCGGCCTGGCCGGGCCGTACGGTGAACGTCTGCCTGGCGGCCGACCGGCCGAACGCCCGCTCGACCACCGCGAACGCCGAGCCGTCGGCGGCCACCCCGGTCTCGAACGACACCACTTCGGTGACGTCCTCGACCGTCTCCCGGTAGTGCCGGTCGATGTCCCAGGCGTCCCAGTGGGCGGGATAGTCGGGGTGCAGCTGGAGCCGGGCGCCGCGCCCGTCCGGAGCGATGGCCTCGGTGCCGGTGGCCACGTCGACCAGCGAGGCGATGGTTCCGTCCTCGGCGAAGGTGACCTCGGTCCGGTCCGTCCGGAGGGTCCGGCCGTCGACCTCGGCCCGGCGGCTCGGCACCGGCGACTGGATGGTGGCGGCGCCGGCCGTGGCGTCGAACACGACAGCGTTGTCACCGGCGCCGGCCAGGGCCTTCTGGGTGGTCTCGATCAGCGTGCCCAGTTCGGCGGCCAGCGCGGCGTACGTCTCGCGGGCCTCCCGGTGCACCCAGGAGATCGACGAGCCGGGCAGGATGTCGTGGAACTGGTGCAGCAGCACGGTCTGCCACAGTTCGCGGAGCCGGTCGTACGGGTAGTCGGCCACCCCGGCCACCGCCGCGGTCGTCGCCCACAGTTCGGCCTCGCGCATCAGGTGCTCGCTGCGCCGGTTGCCGCGCTTCATCCCGGCCTGGGAGGTGAGCGTGCCCCGGTGCAGCTCGAGGTAGAGCTCGCCGTACCACTGGGGTGGGTGCGGCAGCTCGGCCCGCGCGGCGTCGAAGAACGCCTCGGGCGCTTCCAGCCGTACCCGGGGGACGCCTTCCAGATCGGCGGCCCGCCGCGCCCGCGCGAGCATCTCGCGGGTCGGACCACCGCCGCCGTCGCCGAACCCGAAGGGGAGCAGCGACCGGGTGGCCGCGCCCTTCTCCTTGAAGTTGCGGGCCCCGTAGTTGAGCTCCTTGACGGTGACCTCGCCGTTGTACGTGTCGGCCGGCGGGAAGTGGGTGAACACCGAGGTCCCGTCGATGCCGACCCACTCCAGGGTGTGGTGCGGGAAGCGGTTGACCCGGTTCCAGGAGATCTTCTGGGTCAGGAAGTAGTCGATGCCGGCCTGCCGGACGATCTGCGGCAGCGCGCCGGAGTAGCCGAACGAGTCGGGCAGCCAGGCCACCCGGGTCTCGTGGCCGAGCTGCTCGCGGAAGAACCGGGCGCCCTCGGTGAACTGCCGGACCATCGCCTCGCCGCCGGGCAGCACGGTGTCGGACTCCACCCACTGACCGCCGACCGGCACGAACCGGCCCTCGGCGACCCGCTGCTTGGCCCGCTCGAACAGCGCCGGGTGGTCGTCGCGGAGCCAGGCCCAGTGCTGGGCGGCCGACATCACGTAGACCAGGTCCTCGTTCTCATCCATCAGCTGGAGCACGTTGGCCACCGTGCGGGCGACCTTGCGCCGCGTCTCGCGCAGCGGCCACAGCCAGGCCGAGTCGATGTGCGCGTGGCCGACCGCGCTGACCGTGTGCGCGCTGGCGTTGGCCGGCGCTTCGAGCACCTTGACCAGCGGCTCACGAAGAAGATCAACATCGCTTGTCCCGTACGCGTCGAGCAGGTCGAGCGTCCGGTCGAGGGCGCGGGTGGCCAGCGCCCGCAGCGTGATGTCGATGCCCTCCTCGTTGAGCAGCCCGGCCACCATCTCGATGTCGTGCACCAGGCCGGCCAGGGCCAGGTCGCGGACCACGATCCTGGCCGCGTCCAGCGTGTAGAGCGGGTCGTCGCTCGCCGTCGAGCGCTCGCCCAGGGGTGAGGGGGCGAACTGGGAAATGCCGTTGCCGAAGAACTTCGGGTTGGCCGCCGCCTCCAGGTAGAGCTCGACCGGGCCCTCGCCGGGCAGCGGGATCCAGGTGTTACGCGGCTCGACCGCCTTGATCACGGTGCCGTCGGCCGCGTACACCAGCCCTTCGGACTGGAACCCGGGCATCTGCTCGCCGGCCCAGCCCAGGTCGACCTCCAGCTCGACGCGACCACCGCGGGCGTCGTCCGGGATCGTGCCGGTGAGCCGGAACCAGGTCGTGTCCCACGGCCGGCCCCACCGGCCGCCGATCGGGAAAGGGTGGTAGTCGGCTTCCTTGGCGACCTTGAACGGGATCGGCTCGCCACGCACCTCCCACGCCTGCACCTCGACGTCTGCCACCGGGGTGGCGACGGCCGGGAGCAGGCGGTCACGGAGGGCGCGGTCGAGCCGATGCTGGGTGATGTCCTCGGAGTGCATGCTCCGATACTGGTCAGGAAATGCCCTCCAGCGCTACCGCTACCGGCCGCAACTCGACCCGGACCGGGGTGCCGGGGGCCAGGTCGGCGACGGTTCCGGACGCCACCTGAGCGGTCACCAGGTCGTCACCGACCTGGACGATCACCCGGCTGAACGGCCCGAGGAAGCTCGCCGTGAGCACCTTCCCGGCGCCCGCCGGGTCGGGCACCACGTCGACCGACTCGGGCCGGACCAGGGCGGTGACGTTCGTCGCCCCGGTGGCCGGCGACACCAGGGGGAGCGTGGTGCCGAGCACCTCGACGCCCTCGCCGGTGAGGACGCCGGGCAGCCGGTTGCTCAGCCCGACGAAGTCGGCCACGAACGCGCTCGCGGGGGAGAGGTAGACGTCGGCCGGCGCGCCCAGCTGCTCCAGCCGGCCGGCCCGCATCACCCCGACCCGGTCGGCGACGGCGAGCGCCTCCTCCTGGTCGTGGGTGACGAACAGCGTGGTCGTGCCGACCTCGGTCTGGATCCGCTTGATCTCCTCGCGGAGCTGCACCCGGACCTTGGCGTCGAGCGCGGACAGCGGCTCGTCGAGCAGCAGCACCTTGGGTCGGATGGCCAGCGCCCGGGCCAGCGCGACCCGCTGCTGCTGGCCGCCGGAGAGCTGATGTGGGTAGCGGTCGGCGTGCTGCTCGATGCCGACCAGCTCGAGCATCTCCGTCGCCCGTCCGGTCGTCCTCTCGCGGCCGCGGAGCTTGAGGCCGAACTCGACGTTCTGCCGGGCGGTCAGGTGTGGGAACAGGCTGTAGGCCTGGAACACCATGCCCATGTCGCGCCGGTTGGCGGGCAGCCGGGTGATGTCCTTGCCGTCCACCACGACCTTGCCGCTGTCGGCGTCGTCGAGCCCGGCCAGGATCCGCAGGGCGGTGGTCTTGCCGCAGCCGGACGGGCCGAGCAGCGCGATCAGCTCGCCCGGGTGCAGTTCCAGATCAAGACCATCGAGCGCGTGTACGGTGCCGAAGGTGCGCCGCAGGCCTTGCAGATGTACGGCGACGCCGCTCATGCAGTGTCTCCCAACCGGAAAATGACAAGACCGCGATCATGATGCTCGCTTCGCTCGATCATGACGCCTTCTTCCTTCGATCGCCGACCAGGGACAGCAGCAGGAGCAGCACGAACGCCAGCAGCAGGGCGGCCAGCGAGACGGCCACCGACATGGTGGCGCTGCTCTTGCCCAGGAGGTTGATCGCCACCTGAAGGTTGGTGCGGTTGAGCAGGGAGGCGATGGTGAACTCGCCGAGCACCAGGGCGACCGTGAGGAACGCCGCGGACAGCACCGCCGAGCGGATGTTCGGCAGGACGACTCGCGTGATCACCGTGAACCAGCTCGCGCCCAGGCTACGGGCCGCCTCGGCCAGCGTCCTGACATCGATGGCCGACAGGCCCGCGTCGATCGATCGGTAGGCGTACGGCAGGACCAGGATCGTGTACGCGAAGGTCAGCGTCAGCGACGAGCCGCCGATCAGGTAGTTGACCCACGCGTAGACCGGCGCCAGCCCGACCACGAGCACGATCGCCGGGATGGTCAGCGGCAACAGGCAGAGGAACTCGACCAGCCGGCGCAGGCCGGGCAGCCGCAGGCGTACCCAGATCGCGGTCGGCACCAGCAGCACCAGCATGAGCACCGCGGTCAGCGCCGCCTGCCCGAGCGACATCACGATGCCGTCGGCCAGGTCGGGATACGTCTCGCTGAGCTGCGGCCAGTCGACCAGGGTCGACCAGGTCTTCTGGTCGCCACGGGTGGTGAACTCGACCATCGCCACCAGGGGGAGGACGAAGAACACGCCCAGCAGACCCAGGACGACCCATCGGAAGACGCTCTGGCGCCTTCGGAACGTCAGCCGAGCCATCGCGCCGTCCTCCTCTGGAGCAGGGCGTAGAGCGTCATGACCACCGCGACGACCACGATCATCCCGAGCGCCATCGCCTTGCCGACGTTGGCCTGGCCGAGCACGACCTCGCTGGTCAGCGCGCCGCGGATCTGCAGCGGGATGATCGGGCTGCCCTGGCTGACCAGGGCGGCCGCGGTGGCGTACGCGGAGAAGGCGTTGGCGAACAGCAGGAGCGTGCTGCCCAGGAACGACGGCGCCAGCAGCGGGCCGGCCACCTTCGTCCAGTAGACCCAGGTCGTGCCGCCCAGGCTCTCGGCGGCCTCCCGCCACTGCGGCCGGATCCCGTCCAGCGCCGGCAGGAAGACGATCACCATCAGCGGGATCTGGAAGTACGTGTAGACGAGCACCAGGCCCGGCAGCTCGAACAGCCAGACGCCGCCGGCGTAGAGGTCCACGCCGGCGGCGTCACGCAGGAACACCGTGACGAAGCCGGAGAGGCCGATGGTGGCGATGAACGCGAACGCCAGCGTGACGCCGCCGAACTGGGCCAGCACCCCGCACGCGGCGGTCACCGCGCGCCGGAGCAGACCGCCCGGCTTGGCCGTGACCAGCGCGTACGCGAGCAGCGCCCCGAGCACCGCGCCGATCAGCGCGGTGCTCGCGGACAGCAGGATGCTGCGCCCGAAGGCGTCCAGGATGTAGCCCTGGCCGAGCGCCCGGACGTTGGCCAGGGTCACGCCACCCTCGTCGCCGGCGAACGCCCCGACCACCACGACCAGGGTCGGGGTGATCAGGAAGATCGCGACGTAGGCGAAGAACGGGACCGTGCCGAGCGCTCTTTTCGCGATACCCAGCACGTCAGCTGATGGCCTTGGCCCAGTTGGCGGTCAGGTATTCCTTGGCCTTGGTGGTCTGCGCGTCGGTCTGGAACACCGGCGTGCCCTCGGTCTTGGGCAGCGCGGCGTACGTGGCCTTGTCGATCGTGCCGGCCTTGTCCATCGCCTCGGCCCGCACCGGGCGGGCGCCACCCTTCAGCCACAGGTTCTGGCCCTCGTCGGAGTAGAGGAACTCCTGCCACAGCCGCGCCGCGGCCGGGTGCGGGGCGTCCTTGCTGATCGCCTGCACGTAGTACGAGCCCACCACGGCGCCGGCCGGCACCACGGTCTTCCAGGCCGGGGTCTTCTTGGCCTGGGCCACGTTCAGGTAGTCCCAGTCGATGACCACCGGTGTCTGGCCCGACTCGATGGTCGCCGGGGTCGGGTCGACCGGGAGGAAGTTGCCGGCCGCCTTCAGCTTCTTGAAGAACTCGACGCCGGGCGCGATGTCGTCGGCCGAGCCGCCGTTGCCGAGCGAGGCCATGACCACGCCGGAGAACGCCGCGCCGGCCTGTGTCGGGTCGCCGTTCAGGGCCACCTTGCCCTTGTACTCGGGCTTGAGCAGGTCGGTCACGCTCGCCGGGGCGGGCACCTTGGAGCTGTCGAACCCGATGGCCATGTAGCCGCCGTAGTCGTTGGTCCAGGCGCCGCTCGCGTCCTTCAGGTTGTCCGGGATCTCGGCCCAGGCCGACACCTTGTACGGCGCGAACTTGGCGGTGTTGGCGCCGGCCACGGCGCCGCCCAGGTCGAACACGTCGGGCGCCTTGTCCTGACCCTTGAGCTGGTCGGCGGCGTTGATCTCGTCCTGGCTGGACGCGTCCGGCTGGGCCGAGTTGACCTTGATGCCGTACTTGGTGCCGAAGGCCTTGATGATCTCGCCGTAGTTGGCCCAGTCCGGGGGCAGCGCGATGACGTTGAGCTGGCCCTCCTTCTTGGCCTCGGCGATCAGGGCGTCCAGGCCACCCAGGTCGGCCGCCGACGCCGCGGTCCCGGCGGCGGTGCCGGACGCGCCGCCGCCCGAGTCCTTGTCCTCGGGTGGTGCGCAAGCCGCGGTAGCCGCGAGAGCCGTGGCCGCCACGACGGCGACGGCTGAACGTGCAAGGGTCCGCACTGAAATCCTCCTCGGGGGTCAGCGTTGATCTTGGCCGAGGGCAGTAGGCGGTTAGGCAAACTTCAGCTGACCAGTGACTCAGGTTTGGGCCACGACCTCGGGGTGCGACCGGATGAATGCCGCCAGGTCATCGTTGCGTACCGCTTTGAGCATCTGAAGGCTCAATTCGGTCAAGATCTCAACGCTGCCGATGCCGGGGATCTCGTCGCTGTGGAATTCGCCGTCGTTCGTCTTGAGCGTGACCAGCTCGTCGGGCTTCACCTCGCGCATCGCGAAGACCCAGTCCTCCAGCGGGATGCCGCCGTCGTCCACGGTCATCGTCCGGCCGATCGCCTGGAGCAGCCCGGGCAGCTTCTGCGGCGAGCTGAGCCCGTCGTCCACCGCCTGCTTCATCAGCGCGCGCAGGAACTGCTGCTGGTGGCGCTGCCGGCCGTAGTCGTAGTCGCCGTTCTCGAGCAGGTCGCGCTGCCGTACGAAGTCGAGCGCCTCGGTCGGGTTGAAGCAGTGATTGCCCTTCTTGTACGTGTTCGGCGTGGTCCCCGAGATCTTGTGGCGGATCGTGCCGTCGGTGTTCAGTTTGTACGGCACCGCCGGCTCGCCGGTCTTGTTGTTCCGCCCCTTGTGCACCGATTTGGTGGTCTCGTCGACGTACATGCAGACCTTGCCGAGCACCTTGACGACGTCCGCGAAGCCCTCGAAGTCGATGATCGCGCCGGCGTCCGGGGTGATCCCGGTCAGCTTCTTCACGGTCAGCGCCAGCAGCTCGAAGCCGCCGGACAGCGCTTTCGGCCCGGTCAGGCCGCGGCTGCCGAACGCGAACGCCGCGTTGATCTTCGCCTTGCCGCCGGGGTAGGGAACCGCGCCGTTGTCGTACTTGGGGATCGACACGTAGCTGTCCCGCGGCAGCGACACCATGTAGCCGGCGTCATGCGAGGCCGGGATGTGCAGCAGGATGATCGAGTCGGAGCGGGTCAGCGCCGACGGGTCCTGGTTCTTCCGGGTGTCCACGCCGACCAGCAGGATGTTCTTGGCCCCGGTGACCGACACGTGTTCCCGCTCGGGCGCCTTGCGCACCGACCCGAGCAGGTTCTGCTTGGTCACCGTCCTGGTCGCCGAGCTGACCGTCGCCTTCATCGCGGCGACGGCGCCACCGCTGCCCACCACCAGCAGGGCGCCGATCCAGACAAGAACAAGAGCCCAGCGAGGGGTACGGCGTTTGGACAACGAAGGGCTCCTCGGGGCGGCGGACGTCGCGGGCGGAAAGATCTCGGTTCCTAGACGCTTGCTGTCACCCGATCGGTTGTCAGTTATCCAGAAGTTCACACTCCCGTAGTGAAAACGGACCGGACAGTCGGCTAGTTGTCACCACCGCGACGCCCGAAGTCCCTATAGTGGCGCGGATGTCTGCGAATCCGGACGTAAGCGTTGTCGTGCCCACCAGGTTCCGCCCCGATCTCGTCGTCCGGGCGGTGCGCAGCGCGCTCGCGCAGACCCATGGCGACCTTGAAGTGGTCGTGGTGATCGATGGTCCGGACGAGCCGACCGAGAAAGCCCTGGCCGCCCTCGGCGACGTGCGGGTCCGGGTGATCACGCTCCCCGAGAAGGGTGGCGCGCCCAACGCCCGCAACCAGGGCGCCCGGGCCGCCACCGGTAAGTGGGTGGCCTACCTCGACGACGACGACGAGTGGCTGCCGTCCAAGCTGGAGATTCAGCTCGCCGCCGCGGCCGCGTCGACGGCGGCGCTGCCGGTCGTGGCCAGCCGGCTGATCAACCGCACGCCGCGCGCCGACTCGATCATGCCGCGGCGGCTGCCCGGCCCCGACGAGCCGATCAGCGAATACCTGACCGTACGCCGCGGCCTGTTCTACGGCGACGGGTTCATCCAGACCTCGACCATCATGGCGCCGGCCGAGCTGTTCCGGCTGGTGCCGTTCACCGTCGGCCTGCGCCGCCAGCAGGAACTCGACTGGACGCTGCGGGCGCTGCAGCAGGAGGGCGCCGAGCTGGTCTACGCGTCCGAGCCGCTGGTCCTCTGGCACCAGGATGAGGACCGCGAACGGATCACCCTGACCGCACCCTGGCGCGAACAGCTCAAGTGGCTGCGCGCCAACCAGACGTTGTTCACGCCGCGCGCGTACGCCGCGTTCACAATGAGCGTGATGTCCTCGATGGCCGCGACCACCCGAAGCTTCGCCGTCTTCCGCGAGATCCTGGCCGAGGCGCGCGGCTACGGGCGACCTGGAATCATCGACTACGTGACGTTCCTGCAGATCTGGGCGCTGCCGCCCGGCATCCGGTCGCGCCTCCGCGACAGGGTGCTCGGCCGTACCGCCACCCCCACGTCCGTGCCCGCCCAGGCCAAGCGCTCCGCGCGGGTAGATGTCGGCTGATCCCGTGGGCCGGCCCGTGGTGGTCTGGCGGAGCGCCCTGCTGCCCGGTTCCGAGACCTTCGTACGCAACCACGGCGCCTACCTGACCCGGTGGTCGCCGGCCTACCTCGGCGCCACCCGCATCACGTCGGCGTTGTCGCTGCCCTCCGACGTGATCGCGTTCCCCGACGGCAAAGGCTTCCTGCGCCTGCGGCTGACCGGTTCGTCGCCTCGTCTCACGGCCGCCCTGCGTACGCTCAACCCCGCCGTGGTCCACGCCCACTTCGGCGGCGACGGCTGGCTGGTCGCCCGCGCGGCCGCCGCGGTCGGCGCCCCCCTGGTGCTGACCGTCCACGGCCACGACGTCACCCGCCAGCCCAACACCCCCGGCCCGCTGGGCATCCGCTATCGCCGCAACCTCCGCGACGTCTTCCGCCGCGCCCGCGTGATCCTGGCCGTCTCCGACCGCATCCGCACCCGAGCCGTGTCCCTGGGCGCCGACCCCGACCGCGTCCGCGTCCACCACACCGGCATCCCCCTGCCCGCGTCCCTGACCCCGACCACCCCACGCTGGGACGTGGCCTTCGTCGGCCGCCTGGTCGAGAAGAAGGGCGTAGCGGACCTCCTGACCGCCCTGCGCCGCACACCCGCCAAGGCCGTGATCATCGGCGACGGCCCCCTCCTGGCCGACCTCCGAGCCGCCGCCTCCGGCCTCGACGTCACCTTCACCGGCTCCCTGCCACCCGACGAGGTAGCCGCACATCTGGCCGCCTCCCGCATGCTCGCCGTCCCGTCCCGAACCGCCGCCGACGGCGACGAGGAGGGCCTGCCCACCACCATCCTGGAGGGCGCCGCCTACGGCCTCCCGGTCGTGGCGACCCGCCACAGCGGCATCCCCGAGGCCGTCCTCGACGGCGAGACCGGCCTGCTCGGCGACGAGGGCGACGTGGCGGCCCTGGCCGCCAACATCGAGCACCTCCTGGCCGACGACGCCTTGCGAGCCAAACTGGGCGCCGCCGGCCGCGCCCACGTGGTGGAGAACTTCGACCTGGTCAAGCAGTCCGCCAAACTCGAAGACCTCTACGACTCACTGGCGCAGAAGGCCATCCGCCCAGGCGCACCCCGGTCCGTTGCATGATCCAGCCCCGGTGCTGGTGACGCCGGGCAGACACAGCAGGTCGTGGACCAGCGCGGCCACCTCCGCGACAACCTGATCGGCGCCGGTCACGCATGAGCAAAAGGGCTTCGCCGAATGCTCACGACACTCGGCCTCGTGCCGGCCGGTGTGCCGACCGGGTCGTGATCGCCTCAACCTCGCGATCATGCCGGCTTGAGGCTCCCGGCTCGAGGCGGAGCTGCATGCCATGCTCGCGTCATGTCACTCGACCGGCGTGAGCTGGAGAAGCTGTCACCGGCTGCCAGGTCCAGGTTTACCGCCCGCTCCGCTGGAGGCACGCCTCAATCAAACACCAGGACCACCGCGGAAAGACCGACGACGAACTCCCGTACACCAAGGTATTGATCGAACTAACCGATCGGTATGAGCTGGCCGCGGAGCATGACGAGTGGGGCGAGAAGCCCGACATGTTCCTGCGAAGCGCCGTTACAGCGCAAGGGCCGCGCTGAGCTCGTTCGGTCCCGCGTCGCAGAGTCCCGGAGCCGCTGCGGTCGCCGTCTCCGCCGTCTCCGCCGCAGCGGTCATCGGAACCCGTGCCGACTGTCCCTCCACAGCGGACATCCTCGCGGCGCTTTGCTCTGAGCACATACATGCACCACCGCGGCCCTTTTGCTCTGAGCGCGTATAGGCAACACCCGGCTCCACGCGAAGGCGCTGATCACGCTGCCCGTCATCCGCGACACGCCGGGGTGACACGCCAGCTCTGAGCGCGTATACGCAACACCCTTGTTCCTGCTCTGAGCCCACGTAGGCATCGCCTGCCAGAGCGAAGGCCGAGGTGATGCGCCTATGTGCTCAGAACAAATGGGTGTTGCCTATACGCGCTCAGAGCAAAAGAGCCCCGGGGAGAAGATGGCGACGGGCGACGGGCGACGGGTGACGGGTGACGGGTGACGGGTGACGGGTGACGGGCGACAGGCGACAGGCGACAGGCGACAGGCGTCTGCGTCAGGGCTGGCGGACCGGGACGTCGAGGCCGGCCGCGCCGTACACCTCGTCGGCCTCGACCTCGGGGACGGTGAGCTTGGGTGGCTGCGCTCGGGGGAGGGCTCGGGCGACCACCACGGCGGCGATCGCGGCCAAGGCTGCGCCGACCATGAAGACCGTCACGAGCTGGGACTCGCGGGGGAGCGGGACCGGGCCGGCGATCGGGTTGCGGGTCATCATGGTGACCACGAAGGCGGTGCCGAGGGACATGCCGACCGAGCGGGCGATCGAGTTGACGCTGTTGGCGATGCCGGTTTCGGCCGGCTCGACCTGGGCGACGATCAGGGCGGGCAGGGCCGCGTAGCCGAAGGTGACGCCGGTGTTGACCATCAGGGCGCCGACGATGACCTGCCAGGTTGACGCGTGCAGCGCGGCGAGCATGGTGAAGCCGGCGCCGGCCAGCACGGCCGCGATGACCAGGGTGGATTTCGCCCCGAAGCGGGCGACCAGACGGCCGCCGAGGGGCGCCGAGATGATGCCGCCGGCCGTGCCGGGGAGCAGGTAGACCAGGCTGGCGGCGAGCACCGAGGCGCCGAAGCCGTAGCCGGCGACCGCGGGCGGCGTCTGGACCAGGGCGGAGACGGCCAGGAAGACGGCGAACATCGAGAAGCCGAGGAACAGGCCGGCCGCGTTGGCCACCACGATCGCGCGGTGGGTGAGCATCCGCGTGCTGACCAGGGGGTGCGTGACCCGGCGTTCGAACCGGACGACGCCGACGAGGACGATGACCGCGCCGGTCAGGCAGCCGAGCACCGGGACCGAGCCCCAGCCGTTGCCCTCCTCCAGGGGGAGGAGCAGCAGCACCAGGCCGAGCCCGAGCAGGGCGGCGCCGGCCCAGTCGAGGCCGCCGGTGGCCACCCCGGCGCGGCGGGGGAGCAGCCAGACCCCGGCCAGGCCGACCGCGGTGAGGGCGGCGGCCAGCCAGAACAGCTGGTGGTAGTCGCCGCCGTCGCGCATCAGCAGGCCGGTGACGGCCAGGCCGAAACCGGCGCCGACCGAGAGCATGCCGCTGACCAGGGCCATCGCGCCGGTCAGGCGCTGCGGCGGTAGTTCCTCGCGGAGCAGGCCGATGGCCAGGGGGAAGAGGCCGAAGCTGGCCGCCTGGGCGACCCGGCCGGCCAGGAGCAGGGGGAGGCTGGAGGTGGTGGCGGCGAGCACCGAGCCGAGCAGCACCACGATCAGCACGCCGAGTATGACGGGACGCCGGCCGTGCAGGTCGCCGAGCCGGCCGAGCATGGGGGTGAACACCGCGGCGGCGAGCAGGTTGGCGGTGACCACCCAGTTCAGCGCACGCATCGCGCGTGACGCGCGGGCCGGCCGGACCGTGGGCGGCCCGCCCGACCTGCTCGCCAAGCTCGCCGTCCATCTGCGCAGCATCACCTTCGCCGAGGTGTACGCGAACCCGGGTGCCTTCGATGAGGAAGAGCTGCTCGACACGCTCACCGACGGGATCCTGCGCCTCGTCTACGGCAAGACGCCGGGAAGCTAGCGCTTGGTGACGCGGGCGGCGATCTGCCGTGCGTTGAGCGGGATGACCGAGATCAGCAGGCGGCCGGACCCCTCGGTGACCAGGGCGACGACCGACGGGCGGCCGGCCAGCAGCACCCGCGGGCGCGGCCGGTCGAGCTTGGTGGCACGCAGCGCCGCCCCGCCCGCCGCGCCGGTCGCGTTGAACCGGCCCGGCGCCTTCATCGGGTCGTACGCGCCGACCTGGGCCGACAGAATCCGGCGCTGGCCGGTCGTGTCGCTGGCGGCGATCAATGCGGGCAGGTCGAAGCGGATCTCCACGCGCTGGCCGGCCCGGCTGACCCGCGCCTCGATCTCCTCGGCGCCGGCCGACAGGTCGGCCGCGCCGTTGCCGGTGGCGGTCAGCACGAGCTGGTCGCGGTGCCAGACCGCGGCGGTGACGTCGAGCTTCGCGTCCCAGTCGGGCATGCTCGTGACGTCGAAGTCCTCGTCCGGGAGGCGACCGAAGCCGGGGTACGCGGCATAGCGCCGGCCGCCGCGCTCGACCGTCTTGGGCAGGCCGTGCTTCGCGTCCTGCCGGATCACGGCCAGCAGGTCGTCGAGGTCGCCGTCGCGCGCCACGGTCAGCCGGACGCGGGTCTCGGGCGCCAGTTGCGCGGCGATCTCGTCGGTCAGGTGGTCGGCGGCGATCGAGCCGATCGAGTCGTGCACCATCTGCTGCGTCGCCCGGTCCAGCCCGAGCAGATCATCCTCGAGCAGCCGGGCGAGCTCGTGGTCGAAACGCCGGACCATCAGCGCGTCGCGTTTCTTGCCCGCGGGGAGCAGCTCGGCGACGTACCCGACAATCTTTTCGGCGGTCTGCACCCGCAGCGGTTGCCGGCTCTGATAGGTGACGTTGGTGCCGGAGAACCGGCGTACCGCGTAGTAGAAGTCGTACCCGGTCAGCACCGACACCCGCCGCGCGTGGAAGCACGCGGCCAGCGTGAACGGGAAGTCCGAGCCGATCCGCATGTCCTCGCGGTAGCGGATGCCGACGGAGTCGAGCAGCGACCGGCGGAACAGCTTGGTGTTGGCCAGCGAGCGCGGCAGCGGTGAGTCGAAGAGGTCGAGGTCGGCCTCGTCGCGGACGAAGATGTCCTGGAAGATGTGCCGGCTGTTGACGCCGACCACCTTGCCCAGCAGCACGTCCGAGCCCCACTCGTCGGCCGCCGTGACCATCCGCTCGAGCGCCTCGGGGCCGAGCCGGTCGTCGGCGCCGGCGAAGAACACGTACCGGCCGGTCGACGCCTCCAGGCCGCGGTTGAACGGCTGGGCCGGGCCGCCCGAGTTGGGCTGGTGCACCACGGTCATCCGGCCGGCCCACCGCCGGGCGAACCGGTCGAGTTCGGCCCCGCTGCCGTCGGTCGAGCCGTCGTCGACCGCGACGATCTCCATGCCGGCCGGTCCGATGCTCTGCGCGGCCAGCGATTCCAGGCATTCGGTGAGATAGGGCATGACATCGTGTACGGCCAGCACGACGGTGACGTCCGGCGGGCCGAGCAGCCGGTGGTAGAGCGCGTCCAGCTTCTCGGCCTGCGCGGCCCAGGTCCAGCCGGGCAGCGGGCTGTCCGGCCCGTCGTAGACGGCCCGGTAGCGCGCGGGATCGGCGAGCACCTCGCGGGCGGCGCGAGCCAGGTCGGCCGAGTCGCGGGCCCGGAACACCTCGCCGACGCCGGTCTCCCGGACCGTCCTGGCCATCGTGCGGACGTCGCTGACGATGATCGGCAGCCGCGAGTGCGCGTACTCGAAGAACTTGGTGATCAGGGCGATCTCGTGGTTGGGCCAGTGGTGGATCGGGATCAGCCCGGCGTCGGCCCCGGCCAGGAAGCGGGTGACCTGGTCGTACGGCACGTAGGGGACGGCGTGCACCCGCTCGTGCCGCGGCGCTTTCGAGGGGTCTTCGACAACCAGGGCGAGGTGTACGCCGGGAAGCTGGTCGATCGCCTCGACGGCGTCGGCGATGCCCCGCTGCGGTGACGCCGACCCGCTGTAGACGAGCAGTTTCGTCTCGGGGCCGACCCCGCACAGCTCGCGGAGGTCGGGCACGTCATCGGCCGGCTCGCCGAACTCGGGCGCGTTGAGCAGCACCCCGGGCGTGGCGGGCAGGTGGTGTTCGCGCTGGAGCAGCTCGGCCAGCCCGTCGGAGACGGTGACCACGGCGTCGGCGGCGGTCGCGTACTCGTGTTCGTAGGCCAGGTGGGCCGGAAGCCAGCGGGCGTTGTCGCGGCGCGGCCGGGCCCCGGCCAGGAACTCGTGCGCGTCCCAGACCAGCCGCACCGGTCGGCCGGCGGCCCGGGCGCGTTCCTTGGCGCGGGCGCCGACGCCGAGCATCCGGGTGTCGTGGGCGTGGATCAGGTCGGGTGCGAGCTCGTCGATGACCTGGCCGAACGCCTTCTCGTAGGTCCACAGCCCGGGCTCGAGCCGGCGCCACGACCGGTCGCCGAGCGTCGCGCCGTAGTAGCGCACCTGGGCCAGCTCGACCGGGCGCCGGGCCAGCCGGGCCGTCCGCAGCGGCAGCCCGCCGCGGGCGAGGAGGCGTCCTTTGAGGCCGCCCGGTCCGCCCGGACCGGCACCGCCGCCGCCGCCGTCGAGCGGCAGGAGCCGCACCTCAGCGTCACCGAGGCGCCAGCGTTCCTCGACCGCGGTCGGGGAGCACCCCAACAGGGTGACTTCCCAGCCCGCGGAGGCGGCCGACCTCGCCGCCTTCTGCACCCGGGAGTCGCCCCGCACACCGTTGTCCACCAGCATCACGACGCGACCGTTAGGCATGATGCGGCGATTCTACGGGTGCGGCCGCGGGTCCATCAGCCGGGACGCCCTATTGCCCTAAGCCGACTGGCAGGGTAGGAATTAGAAAACCTACTGCCCCGATGGGACCGACTCATGAGAAAGCTGATCCTGCTGGCCCTGGTCGGCCTCGGCGCGCAACTCGTCGACGGCAGCCTCGGCATGGCCTACGGCGTGACCTCCACGACGCTGCTGCTGGCCATCGGCACCAACCCGGCTGCCGCGTCGGCCACCGTCCACCTGGCCGAGATCGGCACCACGCTGGTGTCCGGCGTCGCGCACTGGCGGTTCGGCAACGTCGACTGGAAGGTCGTGCTCAAGATCGGCGTGCCGGGCGCGATCGGCGCCTTCGCCGGCGCCACGTTCCTGTCGGGCCTGTCCACCGAGACCGCCGCCCCGCTGATGTCGATCATCCTGCTGGCCCTCGGCCTCTACGTCTTCATCCGCTTCACCACCCAGGGCCTGCCCAAGGGCCACCTGGGCAAGCCGCTGCGCAAGCGGTTCCTGGCCCCGCTGGGCCTGGTGGCCGGCTTCGTCGACTCCACCGGTGGCGGCGGCTGGGGCCCGGTCGGCACGCCGGCGATCCTGGCCAGCGGCCGGCTCGAGCCCCGCAAGACGATCGGCTCGATCGACACCAGCGAGTTCCTGGTCGCGATCGCGGCCAGCATCGGCTTCATCGTCGGCATCGGCTCCGAGGGTGTGAACTTCGCCTGGGTCCTCATGCTGCTGCTCGGCGGCGTCATCGCGGCGCCGATCGCCGCGTGGCTGGTCCGGCTCGTCCCGCCGCGGGTGCTCGGCTCGCTGGTCGGCGGCGTCATCATCCTGACCAACATCCGCACGCTGCTGCGCAGCGACTGGATCGACGCGCCGGACGCCGCCCGCTACACGGTCTACGGCGTCATCTACGTGGTCTGGGCGGCCGCGGTCGTCTACTCCTTCCTCCAGTACCGCAAGAACGCCGACGAGGAGAAGGCGATCGTCGCCGAGGCGGAGGCCGCGGCCCACGGCGGCGAGCCGGAGGAGCGCGCGAAGGCCTCGGCCTGATCGACGAGGCTCATGAAGGGGGGCGCTGGGGGCGTCCCCTTTCATGCATCGGATGGCGGAAGGGACGTCACCGGCTGAAGGTGCCGAGGAACATGTCGCGGA
Organism: Actinoplanes sp. NPDC051470; assembly: GCF_040682035.1. Classification (NCBI taxonomy): domain Bacteria; kingdom Bacillati; phylum Actinomycetota; class Actinomycetes; order Micromonosporales; family Micromonosporaceae; genus Actinoplanes; species Actinoplanes sp. NPDC051470. The sequence continues at coordinate 135,592 of NZ_JBFBAA010000010.1, read as the reverse complement.
ACTGGTCCATCCGGGCGGCCGGCGTGCTGGGCAGCGGCTTGAGTCCGGACGACCATTGCCACCCGCCGGCTTTGTCGAGCACCGCCGGGTCCTTGGCGACGATGCTGATCGGCACGTCCCGGCTGGCGTTCTGCCCGGTGATGATCGGGGACGGCTGGTGGTCGCCGAGGAAGACCAGCACCAGGTCGTCGTCGCCGTACTTCTGCACGTAGGACACCAGGCTGTCCACCGAGTACTGGACCGAGCGCAGGTATTCGGCCTTGACCCGCTTCTCGTCCTTCCACACCTCGCCCGGGCCCGGGTCGTTCGCGGTCATCGGGCCGAAGATCGAGCCGTCGCCCAGCTGGTCCCAGTCGACCAGGTCGGGGATCGGCGCCCACGGCGTGTGGCTGGACACGAAGGTGATCTCGGACATCAGCGGCGCCCGGTCCCGCTTGCTGTGCTCCAGCTGCTCGAACCGCTCCAGGGTGAACTGGTCGGGCATGGTGGCCCAGCTGAACTTCGGGCCGTGGTAGTTCAGCGCCTGCTCGCCGTAGATCTGGTCGTACCCGTAGAACCGGCCCTCGGGCCACGCGTAGGTCAGGCCCGGCTCGACGCCGACGGTCCGCCAGTCGCCACGGCCGAAGGCGCTGGTCAACGTCATGCGGTCGCTGGCTGTGAGCGTACGGTAGCGGGATTCGTTGTTGATCCACAGCCCGGACTGGAACGTGGAGTGGGCCAGCCAGCTGCCGCCGCCCGCGGTCGGGGACGTGAGCCAGCCGCTGCGGGTGCCGTAACCGGCCGCCGTGAGCTGCTCGGTGCCCCTCTTGAGGGTGGCGTCCATGCCGGCCGCGTAGTCCGGGTCCTCGACCGCGCTGCGCCCGTAGCTCTCGATGAACGTGAAGATCACGTCCTTGCCGGCCAGGCCGCTGAGCAACTGGTCGGGCGGGGTGGTGCGGAACTTGTCGACCGACGCCTCGGCCGCGAACGCCTGCTTGTCGCGGATCCCGTCGGGCACCTTCTGCGCGGTCTCGCGGGCCAGCGTGACCGCGGCGTCCGACGAGATGAACACGGTCGAGACGAAGTGGCTGCCGAGCAGCGCGAGCACCACCCAGGCGGCGCTGAGCGCGAGCACGCTGCGTTCGGCCGCCGGGCGGTGCCGTTCGGCGAAGCGGGTGGTCCGGAGCACGGCCCAACCCATCAGCACGGGTACGCCGAGGAGCACGAGACCGGCGCCGACGGCGGCGAACTTGGCCAGGGTGTCACCGATCGAGTCGCCGAGGAAGCTGAGGCCGTCGTCCAGCAGCACCCAGTCGAGCACCGGGTTGAACGGCCGGGCCAGCGCCGCGTAGAAGCCCATGTCGATGACCTTGACCACGGTCAGCAGGCCGAGCAGCACACCGCCGGCGACCGCCGCGACCCGGCGGACGCGGGCGGGCAGCACGAGCAGCACGGCGATGCCGATCAGCGCCTCGATCGGGATGCGGATGAACGCCTGAGCGGTGTTCGACCCCTCGGGGAGCCGGCTGACGTTGTTCGGGGTGGCCAGGGCCAGGAACACCAGCACGCCGGCCAGGGCGGTGAGCGCACCCGCGACGACGCGCCGCCAGGTGGGCCGCTTCACGCCGGCTTCCGGGGTCATCCGATCCTCGGACCGCTCGGCGGACAGGACGGGAACAGACACAGAACCAGATCCTTCGGTACGAGCACGCGCGCGGCCGGGCATGTGCCGCACATACCTAGTACGACACCTGTCCCGAATCGGTTCAGGCCGCGCTGGTCATCGGACATTCCCGTCCTTTCTGAGGGCGATGGCCACGATAACCGCACAACCCAGCGTGATCACGGCGACCACGGAAAGCAGTAACGGGTAGCCGGCGCCGGCCCCCGCGATCGCGGCGAGAACAACCGGGAACGCGAAGCCGACGTACGTGATCGACCAGTACACGCCGGTCAGCGCGGCCAGGCTCCCGGGCGGCGCCATCGTCTGCACCTCGACCAGCCCCGAGACGATGCACACCCCGTAGGCGACGCCGAACAGCAGCGCCGCCACGCCCACGCCCAGCGGCGCCGGGTCGGCCGCCAGCAGCAGGGCGGCGACCGCGAACACGCCCAGCCCGGCCACGCCCTGACGCCCGCGCAGCAGCCGGGCTAGCCGTGGCACCCAGGGCTGGACGCCGGCCCCGGTGACGAGCGTGAGCACGGCCAGCAGGGTGGCGAAGGCGATGCCCAGGTCGCCGGTGCGGTCGGCGACCAGGGCCGGACCGACCACGAAGGCGAGCGCCGGCGCCCCGAACACCCACGGCGCCATCGGCGCCACCACCCCGGCGAAGCGCCGCCATCCGCCCGGCGGCAGGCACAGTGACGCGTATAGGTGCGCAGAGCTGCTCTGCGCACCTATAGGCAACAGTCCCGCGGGAGCCGGCGCGGGCCCGGGGGTGCGGGCGTGTGGCCCGGGGGTGCGTGCGTGTGGCCCGGCGGTCTCCAACGCGCGGCTCAGCGGGACGGCGGCCAGGAGCGACAGGGCGATCTGCACCGCGTACGGGAGGATCGTCGGCGCCGGGCCCCACTGGGCGAGCGCGCCGGAGACGCCCGCGCCGAGCCCGAAGCCCGCGGTGAGCGTCAGCGAAGCGCGCCGGGCCTGGGCCGGTGGGTCGGCGTCGTGCTCGGACAGCTCCTTGATCCAGCTGGTGCCCGCGACCATCGCCGCGGCCACGCTGACCCCGCAGACCAGCCGCCCGGCGCACATCCAGAGGACGCTGGTGTGCCCGGTCATCAGGATGACGCTGCCCAGCACGCCCAGCCCGAGGGCCACGGCCACGGTGCCGCGGCGGCCGTGGCGGTCGGCGATCGGGCCGGTGAGCAGGAAGCCGGGGACCAGCCCGAGGATGTAGAACGCGAAGAACAGGTTCACCTCGACCTGGCTGTAGCCGTCGACCCGCCGGTAGAGCAGCAGCAGCGGCGAGAAGTGGTTGCCGCCCCAGGCCGCCATCAGCACCGCCGGGGCGGCCGCACGCCAGATCGTCTTGGTCACGGCCTCATTTATAGGCCGAGGCGGGCCAGTTGCTCGTCGTAGCGGATCTCGATCTCACCGAGATCAGCGTCACTCTCCCAGATCGCGTCCAGCGCGCTCCTGGTCTCGGCGTCGAGCGCCGCGTAGCGGTCGCGCCACTTCTCGGCGCCGTCGGTCCAGTAGCCCACGGTCTTGTAGGCGGACGACGGCAGCCCCAGCTCGCGCCGCAGATAGCGGCGGACGCCGCGCAGCTCCTTGGTCTCGCCGGCCACCCAGATGTAGCCGATGCCCTCGGCCGGGGTCCGGATCGAGCGGACGACCTGTTCGAGGCGGCTCGGCCCGTGCCCGTTGCCGCCGTAGATCCAGGTCACCTCGACGTCGGAGGTGGTGGTGGTGAGATCGAGGTGGTGCGCCGGGTCGGGAACTTCCAGGATCGCCCGGGTACGCACACCGCTCGGCGCGTTCTCGATGAGGCGCGCGGCGGCCGGGATGGCGGCGCAGTCGGCGACCAGGAACTGCCAGCTCAGCCCGGCCGGCGCGTCGTACATGCCGTCCGGGGTGTTGAGCCCGACCAGGTCACCGGGCCGGGCCGACCGGGCCCACTCGGCCGCGACACCGCCGTCGTGGACGACGAAGTCGATGGTCACCTCGCCGGTGGCCGACTCGAAGTCGCGCACGGTGTAGGTCCGCATGGTGGCGAGGTCGATCGAGTCGTAGTCGAGGCAGCCGTCGGTGACCGTCGGCAGGAGCGGCGCCTCGCCCCGCCGCCGCGGGAAGATCAGCCGCAGGTATTCGTCCCCGACGCCCGTGGTCGCGTACCCGGAAAGGCCGGCGCCGCCGAACACCACCCGCCGCATCCCCGGCGTCAGGTCTTCGGCCCGCACCACCGTGCCGGTCCAGACTCGCATCGGCAACGTGGTCCCGCTCATCCGAAGCACTCCATCCCTCGAGGCCGCTGTCACGCGCTCCCCGCCAGGATAGGTTAGGCAACCCTATGCGGCGAGGGCGGCGTAGCGGCCGTCGGCCCGGACCAGGGACTGGTGGGTGCCGGACTCCAGGACGCGACCGTGGTGCAGGACCGCGATGCGGTCGGCGTCGCGGACCGTGGAGAGGCGGTGGGCGATCGTGATCGTGGTGCGGCCGCGGGACAGCTCGTCGAAGGCGGCCTGCACGGCCCGCTCGGTCGTCGTGTCCAGGGCGCTGGTGGCCTCGTCGAGGACCAGGATCCGTGGGTCGCGCAGCAGCGTGCGGGCGATCGCGATGCGCTGCTTCTCGCCGCCGGAGAAGCGGTGGCCGCGGGAGCCGACGACCGTGTCGTACCCCTCAGGCAGATTGCTGATCAGGTCGTGGATCTGCGCGGCGCGGGCGGCCCGCTCGATCTGCTCGTCGTTCGCGCCGGGGCGGGCGTAACGCAGGTTCTCGCGCACCGAGGCGTGCAGCAGGTAGGTCTCCTGGCTGACCACGCCGACGATGCCGGCCAGGTCGGCCAGGCTCATGTCGCGCAGGTCGACGCCGTCGATCGTGACCCGGCCGGCGGTGGGGTCGTGCAGCCGGGCGATCAGGCCGGCGATCGTGCTCTTGCCCGAGCCGGTCGCGCCGACCAGGGCCAGCGAGGTGCCCGCCGGAACGTCCAGGGTCACGTCCTCGACGGCCGGCCCGGGGCTGCCCGGATAGGTCAGCGTCACGCCCTCGAGCCGGAGGTGGCCGGCGACGTGGGAGACGTCGGCGGGGTGGGCCGGGTCGTCCACCTCGACCGGGAGGTCCAGGTATTCGAAGATGCGGGCGAACAGCGCCAGCGACGCGGTCACCGAGACGCCCACGTTGAGCAGCTGGGTCAGCGGGCGGAACAGCGCGGTCTGCAGGGCGGTGAAGGCGACCAGCGTGCCGATGCTCATCGCGCCCGCGCTCATCGGCAGGCCGGCGCTCAGGTAGATGACCGCCGGGATGGCCGCGAAGATGATGCTCATCGTCGCCATCCGCCACCGGCCGGCCAGCTCGGAGCGCAGCTCGAGGTCGATCAGCCGGGTCGACGAGTCGGTGAAGCGGCGGACCAGTTCCGGGCCGGTGTGCATGGTCTTGCTGAGCTGGATGCCGCTGATCGACAGGCCTTCCTCGACGGTGACGTTGAGGTCGGCGAGCTCGCGCTGGCGCTGGGCGGTGATCGCCCGGCGCATCCGGGCGACCCGGCGCGACAGCAGCACCGACGGCGGGAGCACCACCAGCGAGATCAGCGTGAGCTGCCAGGACAGCGCGATCATGGCGACCACGGTGGCGATCACGGTGGTCAGGTTCGAGGCGATCGAGGTGGCCGTCGAGGTCACCACCGACTGCATGCCGCCGATGTCGTTGGTGATGCGGGACTGCACCTCGCCGGTGCGTGTTCTGGTGAAGAAGGCCACGGACTGCCGTTGCAGGTGTCCGAACACGTCGATGCGCAGCCGGTGCATCACCCGCTGGCCGATGGTGGTGGCGATCCAGGTCTGCACGACGCCCAGCGCGGCGGTCACGGCGGCGACGGCGACCATGCCGGCCACCAGCCAGCTCAGCAGCCGGAGATCGGAGTGGGGGAGCGCGACGTCGATGACCTCGCGCAGGAGGAAGGGCTGGGCCATGGCGATCACCGAGGCCGCGACGATGATCGCGGTGACGACGGCGAGCTGGGCCCGGTGCGGGCGGAAGAGCCGCCAGATGCGGCCGAGCGAGACCTTCTTGGCCTGCTCCTTCTCGATGTCTTTCTGCTTTCGCCGGTCCAAGTGTGGTCCTTTCATTTTGATGAGGTTACCTCAACATGAGGTTACAGCTCATTTCGCTGCTACGCTATTCCCGTGTCTGAGCAGGGTTTGGGCGAGCTGTTCTGGTCGGTCGCCCGAGAGATGCGTACGCGTACGCGGGACGCGCTGGAGCCGTGGGCGATCACCCCGGCCCAGTCGCGGGCGCTGCGGGTGCTCCTGAGCGACGAGCCACATCGGCTGGGCGACCTGGCCGAACGACTGCGCATCGCGCCGCGCTCGGCCACCGAGGTCGTCGACCACCTGGAGCGCCGTGGGCTGGTCGAGCGCCGCCCCGACGCTGCCGACCGCCGGGCCACGCTGATCGTGCTCACCGGCAAGGGGCGGGCCGCCGCGGACGACATCCGGGAGGCGCGGATCGAGGAGGCGGACCGGTTCTTCGACCGGTTGAGCGGCGACGACCGGGCGGAACTCGGGCGGATCCTCCGGAATCTCGTCGGGTCAGGTGAACATCAGTCGTCCAACGGGTAGCCATGCGGTGTGGTGCGTACCGTCTCGTTGCGTCTGAACGTCGTCGCGGCTGCTGTGGCCGTCGTCCTGCTGATGCCGTTCGCCCTGCTCGCGATCTTCGTGGCCGGTCGCTGGGCGCCGCTGCGATCGTTCGACCTGGTGGTCAGCGACGCGGTGCACGTGTGGGCCGTGAACCATCCCGCGGTGGTCGACGCCATGCAGGTGTGGAGCCTGGTGTTCTCGCCGATGGCGCTGCGGGCCGGCGCGCTGATCCTGGTCGTCTGGCTGTTCCGGCGGCACCGGTCGCGCGCCGCGTGGTGGGTGATCATCGCGATGACCGCCGGCGGCGTGGTCGCCGCCCTGCTCAAGCTGGTGGTGGAACGCGACCGGCCGTCGTTCCTCGACCCGGTGGCGCGGGCGGCCGGCTACTCGTTCCCGTCCGGTCACGCCACCAACGCGGCGCTGACCTGCGCGGTCTTTCTGGCGATTCTGCTCCCGTACGGCCGGGGACGGCGCTGGCTGTGGGCCGCCGCGGTGGTGGTGACCGCGGTGACCGGGCTCAGCCGGATCGGGCTCGGCGTGCACTTCACCAGCGACGTCGTGGCCGGGTGGCTGCTCGGGGCGGCGGTGGTCGTCGCCATGGTTCCGGTGCTTGACCGAAGATCGACCTGGGTAAGAACGCCGCGTGCACATAGCGTTGCAGGCTCTGAAACGGGTGATCGCCCCGATCGTGATCTGGCTCGTCGTGATGATCGGCATCGGTCTGCTGGTGACGAAGGTGCTGTCGAAAGACTGGCCGTTCACGATCGAGGACGCCGTCAACCGTGACTTCGCGGCCGGCCGCACCGGCGACCGGAACGGGGTGACCGGCTTCTTCAGCCTGGTCGGCAGCACCCCCGTGATCATCGGCGTGGCCGTCCTCGCGGCCGTCGTGCTGCGCCTGCGCCTGCACCGCTGGCGCGAGTCGATCTTCCTGTGCCTGGCCGTCGCCGCCCAGGCCGTCGTCTTCTTCTTCACCACCCTGGCCATCGACCGCGCCCGCCCCGCCGTGCCCAAGATGGACGTCTCCCCGCCGACCAGCAGCTTCCCGTCCGGCCACACCTCGGCCGCGGTGGCCCTCTACGCCGGCCTGGCCCTGGTCCTGTCCCTGCTGCTCAAGCGAGCCTGGCTGAAGGCCGCGTGCTGGCTGCTGATCCTGGTGCCGGTCGCGGTGGCCTTCTCCCGCCTCTACCGGGGCATGCACCACCCCAGCGACGTGACCGCCTCCTTCGTCAACGGCGCCGTCTGCGTCACCATCGCGGCCCGGGCCCTCCTCGACCGCACCGTGACCTGGACGAAGTCCTTCCACCGGGCGAGTCCGATGTCATCGACGAGCTGAGCCGCGGCGTCGAGATTCAAGATCAAGAGCCCGGTGTCATCGACGGGTTGAGCCTCCGCGCGGCGTCGAAATTCAAGATCAAGAGCTTGATGTCGTGCCTGGGTGGGTGGTGCTGACCGTCGCTCTCCCGCCGGGGCCGGGCGCGCGGCTCCATGGCCGCGGGGCGGCCAGAACAGAGCCGCGCACCCTTCATTCTGCGTGCGTGGTCACCCTCCGGGCGCTTCGCGCCCCAACCCCGGCGCCTTCGCGCCCAACCCCGACGTTTCGCGCCCCAACCCCGACGTTTCGCGCCCCAACCCCGGCGTACGCGTCCGGGGAAGTGTCCCCGAATGCTCGTTCGCCATAGCGAAATGTGCGGCGGCCGCGGCGGAGCGCGGATCAATGGGCTTTTCGGCGGCCGTTCCGGTGGCGTTCTGCCGAGCGATTCGGCTCGCGGAGTCGGGCCGGCTCAACCTTTCTTGTCTCTTAATTGCCGCCGATGTGGGGTGCGTGTGAAGCCGCTGTGAAGTCCCTGATCCGGGTGACTGAGCTGGGCAGACGCGGCATGTGTTGGGGGCCGGGGCGCGTTGTGGCCGATTTTCCGTTCGTGGAAACGGTGAACCGCTCCGAGGGCGGGCCCGTAAGTCCCCAGCGAAGAGACATCGACGTCCAGCGACGAGGAGTGATGATGAGTCTGCGTTACCGAAGGGGCAACCGGGTCAACCGTAAGGTGATCGGCGCGGTTGTGATCGCCGGCGTTCTGGTGGCCGGCGGCTTGACGGGTGTGCAGCTCGCGTCCGCCGGGGAGACCAAGGCCGCGGATGTCGTGGTCGTGGACGGGCAGCAGTTCGACGTGTCCCAGTGCACCAAGCTGGAGATCAACGGCGGCTCGGTGGTCTGTGACGGCGAGGAGCTGGCGCCGGTCCAGGACCAGGGCGCCGCCGAGGCCGCCGCCGCGTCGGCGCTGGCCCTCGAGACCGCGTGCGACACCTTCGCGGTCGACCAGGCCGCCGCCGACCAGGAAGCCGCGGGCCAGGGCGAGGAGGCCGGCGAGGAAGCCGGTGGGGCCGGCGAGTCCGCCGCGCCGGAAGCGCCGCCCGCCGCCCGGGCGGCCAAGCACAAGCCGAAGATGGGCGAGCTCCAGCGCTCGCTGAAGGGCGCCGTCAAGCGGGCCAAGGAAGCACGCAAGGCGGCCCGCGAGGCCGGCCAGGACCGCAAGGGCGGCAAGGGCAAGGGCGAGGCCGGCCAGGGCGAAGAGGCCGGCGCCGGCGAGGAAGCCGGTGCGGGCGAGGAGGCCGGTGCGGGTGACGAGGCCGGTGCGGGCGACGAGGCCGCGGCCGACGTCGACGCCGCCCGGGCCACCCTGCTCCAGTCCTGCTTGGACCTGGCCGTGGCCAAGGCCGCGGCGGGCGAGGCCGGCGCGGGTGAGGAAGCCGGCGACGACGCCGGTGCGGGCGAAGATGCCGGTGCGGGTGAAGATGCCGGTGCGGGTGACGAGGCCGGCGCGGCCGACAAGGGCAAGGAAACCGCCCCGGCCAAGAAGTAGGCAACCAGCACGGCGAACGGGCGCGGCCACCACGGCCGCGCCCTTTTCCGTACGCTCGGGAAGGTGAACCTGGACGCCCTGCTGGAGCGGGCCGAGGCCCTGATCGCGATCCCGTCCACCGCCGACCGCCCGGCCGACCTGGCCCGCGCCCTCGACCTGGTCCTCGACGTCGTCGGTCCGGGCTTCGCCGTCCGGCGCTTCGAGTCCCGCGGCAAACCGAGCGCGCTGGTCACCACCGAGCCCGGCCGGCTCGACGCACGAGTGATCCTGAACGGACATCTGGACGTGGTGCCGGGAACCCCGGACCAGTTCGTTCCGGTCAACGACGGAACCCGGCTGCACGGCCGCGGCGCCCAGGACATGAAGGTCGCCGCGCTGGTCCTGGCCACCGTCTTCCGCGAAATGGCGCCCATCCTCCCGTACCCCCTTGCCCTGCAGTTGGTCTGTGACGAGGAGGTCGGCGGCTTCGACGGAACGGCACACCAGATCGAGCAGGGCGTCACGGCCGGTTTTGTGGTGATCGGCGAGCAGAGCGGCCTGCGCGTGGTGACCGAGTCGAAGGGCCTGCTCCAGGTGCGGCTGCGAGCGACCGGGCGGGCGGCCCACGCGGCGTACCCGTGGCTCGGCGACAACGCCCTGACCAAGGTGACGCGGGCTGTCGAGGCGATCCTGGCGCGCTATCCCGTGCCGAGCCGGGAGGAGTGGGTGACCACGGTCAACGTGGCCCGGATCGCCACCGGCAACGCGGCCGTCAACCAGGTCCCGGCCGACGCGACGGCGTGGCTGGACGTGCGCTTCCCGCCCGAGGACGGCCGCACCGGTGAGCAGATCGCCGCCGACCTGGAAGAAGAAGGCGTCACGGTGACCATCGACTCGGTGGCGCCACCCCATCACGCCGACCCCGAGTGCGACGAGGTCCGGCTGCTGAACCAGGGCGAGCTGCTGCGGAAGCACGGCGCCGCGGACGGCCGGTTCTACTCGGCCCGCGGCATCAACGCGGTGATCTTCGGCCCGGGCGGCGACGGCCAGCACGGCCCGGCCGAATACCTCGACATCGCCACGGTCGAGCCCTATTATCGGGCGCTGCGCGAGTTCCTGACCAGGGTCAGCTGAAGTCGGGCCAGGGCGGGAACCCGGTGCCGGACAGGCGGATGCCGCCCCACGGGTCGGGCTCGCCGACCTTGGCCCGGGTCGGTGCGCCGCCGACGATGGTGACCGTGGCCTCGCGGAAGCCGGCCCGGTAGGCGGCCACCAGGGCGTCGTCCGGCGCGGCGCGGCCGGCCCAGCGGAGTTGTCCTTCGAGCGGCTCGAAGTGGGCCGACAGGCGCACGGCCAGCGCGACCGACGAGTCGCCGACCCGGACGATGGCGTTGCCGCGGAAGTCCTCGCTCATTTCTTGACCGTCCAATCAGCCGGTGGGAAGTCGGGGGCCCGGTCGATGCCGGCGATGCCGCCCCACAGGAAGGTGGTCAGGTAGTCGCTCAGGGCCGGCCGGCTGATCGGCTGCTGGCTGCGCAGCCACCAGTCGCCGACCGTCTGCACGTAGCCGACGATGCCGTACGCCCAGGGCAGCGCCGGGCCGGAGTCGAGGCCGACCGAGCGCAACCGGTCGCCCAGGATGCGCGCCAGGCCGCCGGCCACCGTGTCGACCACGTCGCCGACCAGGTCGGGGCCGCGCTCGATGCCGGACGGGTGCACGACGAACCGGTACACGTGCGGGTCGCCCTCGATGTAGGCGAGATAGGCGTCGATCGCCGCGGTCACCACGTCGCGCTCCGCCCGTACCGCGGAAACAGCCGGACCGATCGCGGCCAGCAGGCCGGCCGCCGTCTCCTGGCCCACCGCCTGCCAGAGCTCGGTCTTGTCGGCGAAGTAGCGGTAGAGGACGGGCTTGCTCACCCCGGCGTGAGCGGCGATCGCCTCCATGCCGAGGTCCGGGCCCTGCGCACGGATCGCGGCGATGGCCGCGGCGGTCAGCTCGGCGCGGCGTTGCTCACGATGACCGGCCCAGCGTTGACTGCGACCGTCCGGAGAGTTCATAGTACGAAAAGTAACTGTTACCCGAGGTAACATCAAGAGGAGGACACCGTGGACCGCGAGAAGACCGCCACCCGGTTGCTCCGATCGTCGGCGTCGAACACCTACGACCCCGAGGTCGAGATCGACTGGGACGCGCCGTTCGTCGACGGGCTCTACTTCTGCCCGCCCGAGCGGTGCAGCCTCTACGGCACCGACCTGTGGGACGGGCTCACCGAGGACCAGCGGATCGAACTGTCCAAACACGAGGTGGCCAGCGTGGCCGGGCTGGGCGTGTGGTTCGAGACGATCCTCATGCAGATGCTGCTCCGCGAATACTTCCGGCAGGACCCCACCGACCGGCACGCCCAGTACGCGCTGACCGAGGTCGGCGACGAGTGCCGGCACTCGGTGATGTTCGGCCGGATGATCGAGCGCTTCGGCGCCCCGCACTACCGCCCGGCCGGGCGCGACGACCTGCTGGGGAAGTACGTCGCGAGCACCGCGACCGGACCCCGGATGTACGCGGCCACGCTGATCGCCGAGGAGGTGCTGGACACCTTCCAGCGCGAGGCGATGGCCGACGAGCGGGTCCAGCCCCTCGTCCGCATGGTCTCCCGCATCCACGTCATCGAAGAATCGCGACATGTCCGGTATGCGAGAGAAGAGCTGGCGCGACAGATCGAGCAGGCGAGCAAGCCCCGGCTGGCCTTCGATCGCCTGATCATCGCCAGGACCGCATGGCTGACCGGCCACCATCTGGTTCACCAGGACGTCTACCGGTCGGTGGGCATCGAACCGGCGGTGGGCCGTCGAGCCGCCTGGACCAACCCGCACTTCCAGGAGACTCTTCGCTGGGCGGGGGAGCGGGTCGTCGAGTTCCTGGACGGTCTGGGCCTGATCGACGGCCCGGGCAAGGCGCTGTGGAAGCGCTCAGGCCTTCTTCAGGAAGTCGCGGGCTAACGACGCGAACTCGTCGGCCCGCTCGATCTGCGGCATGTGGCCCGTACGCGGGAAGAGATGGAACTCCGCGTGCGGGAGGGCGGCCCGGGCCGCCTCGAGATGCGCGGCCGGCAGGATCAGGTCCTTCTCGCCCCAGACGACCAGGGTCGGCGGGTCGAGCTCGGCGACCCGGGCCAGGAGGTCGGTCCGCCAGCGCGGATGCACGCCCCGGAACCCGCCGAGCGACTTCGCCGTGGCCAGGAAGTGCGCGGCGTACGAGGGACGGGCGGCGACGCGAAGCCCGAACTCCACCCGCTCGTCGGTGACCAGCGACCGGTCGACGAACAGGCTCCGCTCGACCCGCGTCGAGGCGCGCCGGTCGAAGCGCCGCATCAGCTGCCGGCCCAGCCCCGGGATGGCCAGGATGCGCAGGGCCATGGTGACCTCCCGGCCGAACCCGGCGCTCGCCACCAGGGTGAGCGACCGCGCGATCTCCGGCTCCCGGCACACCATGCGCATGGCCACGGCCCCGCCGAGCGAGCTGCCCATCAGGTGCACCGGCCGTTCGACACCGAGCACGGCCAGGGTGTCCTCGACGCCGGCGGCCAGGCCGTCCAGGCTGGGCGGTCCCGGGAGCGGGTCGCTCAGCCCGAAGCCCGGCAGGTCGACGCTGACCACCCGGTAGTCGTCGTCGAGCCGCTCGTGCTGCGGCGCCCAGTCCTCCAGGCTGCGGGCGATCCCGTGCAGCAGTACCACCGTCGGCGCGCCCGGATCGCCGGAGACGCGGGCGCGGATGCGGGCGCCGTGCACCTCCACCTCGCGTACCGTCATGATCGTGTCGCCAGCCGCATCAGCCGGCCGATCACCTTCATGTGCGAGACCGGCATCAGGCGCGACAGCGCCGTCGGCAGCTTGGCGCTCGAGGCGATCAACACCCGCGCCTTCCGGCGGGCCACGCCGTCCAAGATCTCGGCCGCGGCCTTCTCCGGCGGGTACGACAGCAGCCGGCGGAAGCGCTCCCGCTCGTCACCCCGGATGCCCGCCGGCACGTTGCTGCCGACCCGGGCGTTCTCGGCGATCTTGGTGCGCACCCCGCCCGGATGCACGGTCGTCACCCCGACCCGGCCTTCCAGCTCCGAGCGCAGCACCTCGCTGAAGCCGCGCAGCCCGAACTTGCTGGTGCTGTAGGCGGCCTGGCCCGGCGGCGCGATCAGCCCGTACAGGCTGGAGACGTTGACCAGGTGGCTGCCCTCGACCGCGAGCAGGCACGGCAGCAGCTCGTGGGTGAGCCGGACCGGCGCGCGCAGGTTCACGTTCAGCACGGTCTCGAACTCGTCGATCGTGACCTGCTCGAACGTGCCGCCCAGGGCCATGCCGGCGTTGTTGATCAGCAGCCCTATTCGCGGGTGATTCGCCCTGATCTCCACGCCCAGGGATGAGGCCGCGGCCGGGTCGGAGAGGTCGGCGATGTGGGTTTGCACGGTTCCTTCAACCCGTGAAGCGACCGCTTTCAGCCCGACTCCGTCCTTGTCGACGAGCACCAGTTCGCTGCCGCGGCGCGCCAGGTCGTACGCCAATTGCTCGCCGATGCCGGACGCGGCCCCGGTGACCACCGCGGTCTTTCCCCTGAAGACATACGGATTCATGCGGCTGCTCCTACCCGGGCGCGCTTGCGCGTGAACGTCATACCGCGGCGGATGTCCGCGCGCGGCGAGCGGAACAGGTCGTAGATGTAGTTCTGCTTCACCGTCCACGGGTCGCGTACACCCTGCTGCATGAAGTACGGCAGGGCGCGCTGCACGTACCCGGAGGAGAAGTCGAGCAGCGGGCGCCTCGGCCCCGGCGGGTCCGGCTCCGGCGTCGCCACGGCGTACCCGTTGCGGTCCATGTGGGTAAGCAGCCGCATCACATAGCGGTGGCTGAGGTCGGCGCGCAGGGTCCAGGAGGCGTTCGTGTAACCGATGCAGAAGGCCAGGTTGGGTACGCCGCTGAGCATCATCGAGCGGTAGGCGACCAGATCGCGGGGCCGGATCGGCTTGCCGTCCACGGTCAGCGCGATGCCGCCGAGGGGCAGCAGGCTCAGGCCGGTCGCCGAGACGACGATGTCCGCGGGGATGACCTCTCCGCTGCTGATCTTGATGCCGCGGGCCACGAATCGCTCGATCGTGTCGGTCACCACGGACGCTTTGCCGCCTCTGATGGCTTCGAACAGGTCGCCGTCCGGGATCACGCACAGCCGCTGGTCCCACGGCTGGTAGGAGGGCTTGAAATGCTTGTCCACGTACGCCTCGTCGCCCAGCCGTCCCACCGCGAACTTCCGCAGCAGCGCCTTCACCCGCTCCGGTCGCCGCCGCGCGAGCTGGTAGAAGCCCTGCTGCATGGCCACGTTCCGGGCACGGACGATCTTGTGGGCCGCGCCGGCGGGCAGGCGACGCATCAGCGCCGCGGCCATCTTGTCCCGCCCCGGCAGGATCGTCAGGTACGTCGGGGAGCGCTGCAGCATCGTCACGTGCTCGGCCGTCCGGGCCAGCGTCGGCACCAGCGTCACCGCGGTCGCCCCGCTGCCGATCACCACGATCCGCTTGCCCCGGGTGTCCAGATCGGACGGCCAGAACTGCGGATGCACGAAGGCGCCCGCGTAGTCTTCCCGCCCCGGGAACTCGGGCTGGTACCCCTGGTCGTAGTTGTAGTAGCCGGAACAGGCGTACAGGAACTTCCCGACGTACGTGCCGTTGGTCGTCTCGACCGTCCACCGCCGCGTCTCCGACGACCAGGCGGCGCTCAGCGCCTTGGTGTTGAACCGGATGCGCGGCAGAGCCCCGCCGTCCTCGGCGATCTCCCGGATGTAGGTCATGATCGCCTCGCCGTCGGCCAGCGACCGGTCGTTCCGCCACGGCTTGAACGGGTAGCTCATCGTGAACATGTCCGAGTCGGAGCGGATGCCCGGGTACCGGAACAGATCCCAGGTGCCGCCGAGCCCGCCGCGCGCCTCGAGGACCGCGTAGCTGCGTTCGGGATGGTCCCGGGAAAGCCGCCAGGCGGCGCCCACGCCCGAGAGGCCGGCGCCCACGATCAGAACGTCCAGATGTTCGGCCATATGGTCAGCCTCGTTCACGGGCACGGTGAGTACTTGCCTTTTCACGACAAGTATTTACCCTGGTACGACATGGCGGATGTCGTCCGAGCGGCCGGCCTGCGTGGCCTGCCCGCCCTCGTCACCACCCTCGGTGCCGACGGCGACGCCCTGCTGTCCGGCTTCGGCATCGCCCCGTCGGCCCTGGAGAGCGACGACGCCGTCATCCCGTCCGTGGCCGCGGCCCGCGCCCTGGAGGCCGCCGCGGCCGCCTGCGACTGCGGCGACCTGGGCCTGCGGCTGGCCGGTCAGCAGAACGCGTCGGTGCTCGGCCCGCTGGCCATCGCCATCGAGAACTCCCCGACCCTGGGCGAGGCCCTCGACTGCGCCCGGCGCTTCCTGTTCGTCCACAGTCCCGGCCTGTCCGTGGCCCAGGTCCCCGACCCCGAGTCCCGCCCCGGCGTGGCCGGCATCCGCTACTCCGGCGCCACCGAACTTCCCCCGCAGGTGGCCGACCTCGGGCTGGGCCTGCTCCACCGGGTGACCACGCTGCTGTCCGGCGGCTACGGCCTGCGCTCGGTGCACCTGCCGCACCCGCCCCTGGCGCCGGTCAACCACTACACCACGTTCTTCGGCGCCGACGTCCGCTTCGACCAGCCCGCCGCGGTCCTGCGCGTCCCGCAGACCCTGCCCGCGACCCCCGTCACCGGCGGCGGCAACGAGATGCTCCGCGAGGTCGCCCTCGACTACATGCGCAGCCACTTCCCCGCCCCCGGCCTCTTCATCAGCGCCCGGGTCCGCCACCTGCTCGCCCGCAGCCTCGGCTCGGGCCCCGTCGACCTGGCCGCGACCGCCCGCCAGCTCCGCATGCACCCCCGCACCCTGCAACGCCGCCTGGCCGACGAGCAGGAAAGCTTCGAAGACCTCCTCGACGACGTACGCCGGGCCGCCGCCCATCGCCTGATCACCCAGACCGACCTGCCCTTGTCCCAGGTCACGGCCATGGTCAGCCTGGCCGAGCAGTCCGCCTTGAGCCGGGCGTCCCGTCGCTGGTTCGGCCTGCCGCCCCGAGACCTCCGTCGCTCGTCCCGCTAGCGATCGCGCGGCGCCGGCCTAACCGCGCCGGCGCGCGCGGTTGATCAGGGCCCAGGTCACGCCGGCCGCCGCGACGTAGGGCGCCATCGCGATGACCGCGTCGAGCGGCTGGTGCCGGACGTCGATGCGGCCGCGGCGGGACGACAGGCCGTGGTGGGTCAGCTCGGCCTTCACGCCCGTCTCGGCGATCACGTTGTCCGGGTGACCGCGGAGCAGCGCCGTGACCCGGCTTTCCGCGACGTCGATCCGGTCGGCGGCGATCAGCAGCAGCCAGTGCGCCGCCCGGGCCTCGCTGAACCGGCGGTACGCGTACCGCCGGATCACCCCGGACAGCCCCTTGGGCGGGCAGGAGGTGCCGAACACCGGGGTGAGAAACTTGTGCTCGATCGAGCGCTCCCGCGGCCACAGTTCCGGCTGGCGCTCCGGGAACTCCCAGTGCGCCCCGGTCGCGCCCGGGTCGTAGATCTCCCGCGGCACCGACGGCCGGTCCTTCCGATCGAGGTCGGCGCCCCAGCCCGGGATCCGGGCGCGCAGGTCGTCGCTCGACTCCGCGAGCTGCGGCTTCTTCGCTGTGTAGGTCATGGTGACTCCGGTCGTCAGCTGGGGGTGGGGACGATCAGCGGCTTGATGCAGCCGTCGAGCTTCGACGAGAAGATGTGGTACGCCTCCGAGATGTGCTCCAGCGGGATCCGGTGGGTCACGATGTCGCTGGGCTTGAGATAGCCGTTCCGGATGTGCTCCAGCAGCCGCGGCCACTGGCGTTTGACCGGCGCCTGGTTCATCCGGAGGGTCAGCCCCTTGTTCAGTGCGTCGCCGAACTTGACCAGGCTGAAGATCGGCCCGTAGGCGCCCATCACCGAGACCGTGCCGCCCTTGCGTACCGAGTCGATCGCCCAGTTGAGCGCGACCGCCGAGCCACCCTGCAGCTTGAACTTGACCGCGGTGACGTGCTGGATCAGGTTGCCGTCGGCCTCGGCGCCGACCGCGTCGATGGCGACGTCCGCGCCGAGGTGCTCGGTGATCCGCTTCAGGTGGACGACGATGTCGTCGTACTCGGCGAAGTTGATGGTCTCGGCCTGGGCGAACTCGGCCGCCTTGGCCAGCCGGTACTCCAGGTGGTCGATCACGATCACCCGGCCGGCGCCCATCAGCCAGGCCGACTTGGCCGCGAAGAGCCCCACCGGCCCGGCGCCGAACACCAGGACGACGTCGCCCTCCTTGATGCCGCCCAGCTGGGCGCCGAAGTAGCCGGTGGAGAGGGCGTCGGTGAGCAGCACCGCGTCCTCCTCGTCCAGCCAGTCGGGGATGATGCTCGGCCCGACGTCGGCGAACGGCACCCGGACGAACTCGGCCTGCCCGCCGTCGTACCCGCCGGTGGTGTGCGAGTAGCCGTAGATCCCGCCCACCGCGGTCGCGTTCGGGTTGACGTTGTGGCAGTTCGAGTACAGCCCACGGGCGCAGAAGAAGCAGGACCCGCAGAAGATGTTGAACGGCACCATCACGCGGTCGCCGGCCTTGAGGTTCCGCACCGACGGGCCGACCTCGTCCACCACGCCCACGAACTCGTGCCCGAACGTCGTACCGACCCTGGTGTCCGGCATGAGGCCGTGGTAAAGGTGCAGGTCGGAGCCGCAGATGGCGGCTCGGGTCACCCGTACGATCGCGTCGTTGGGGTGTTCGATCTTCGGCGGGTTCTTCTCCTCGACCCGGGTGCGGTAGGGACCGCGGTAGACCATCGCACGCATCTGACGCCTCCAGTTGGATTCGAAGGCGGCTACCCCGGCATGTGCCGGACAAACGCCTCGGCCGGGAGCGGGTCAGCTGGACGACAACCGGCGCACCGCCTGGCTCAGGACCGCGGCGGCGGCCACGCCTCCGGTGGCGACGGCGGTGACCTGGCGCCAGGTCGGGCGGCCGGGACCGCCCTCGACGCGCTTGGCCGGGCCGAACACGTTGCCGGGGTGGCGGCTGACCGGCTCCCGGGACAGGCCGAAGCGCCGCATCATCGGCGGGACCAGCACGTCGTACACCCGGGGGAGGGCGGTGAAGCCGAACTCGATGAACCGGTTCGCGGGGCCGACCGAGATCTCGCGGCCGGGCTTGTCGGCCTGGCGCAGGATCGCGGCCGCCACCCGCTCGGGGCGGTCGACCGGCGGCGGCGGGCGGCCGACGAAGCCCGCGTAGTTGGCCGCGCTGGTGTAGACCGGGGTGTCGACGCTGCCGGGGGCGACCGTGCAGACCTTGATGCCGGGCGTCTCGCGGGCCTCCTGGGCCAGCGTCCGGGCCAGGCCGCGCAGGCCCCACTTGGCCGTGATGTAGGCCGACATGTACGGCGCGGTGATGTGCGCCAGCAGTGAGCTGCACAGGATCAGCGTGCCGCGCTCCTGGTCGCGGAACTGGCGCAGCGCCACCCGGGCCACATTGGCCGACCCCAGCAGGTCGGTGGTGATCACCCGGTCGAAGACCTCGGCGGGTACGTCCTCGAAGCGCCCGTACGCCATCACGGCGGCCGTGTCGGCCCACACGTCGATGTGCCCGAACTCCGCCACCGCGGCGTCCCGCAGCGCCTCGAGGTCGGCCCGCTTCGTGACATCGGTCGGCACGATCAGGGGCGTGCCCCGGCATTCGGCCGCCACCTGGTGCAGGTCGCCTTCGCTCCGTGCGGCCAGCACCAGCCGGTCGCCCCGCGCCGCGAAGGCCTTCGCCGCCGCCCGTCCGATGCCACTGGACGCCCCGGTGACCACTACGACCCGCTCGCTCATGTCTCCCTGGTACCCGAGTTTTCCGCGCCCAGTCGGCCGGTTCGCTGCATGATCGCGATCCCGGTGGCGCCGGCCGCCCCGATCACGCCGAGGAAGGCGAACGGCAGCCGCCGGACGCCGCCGAGATGGATTGTCGGACAAAGACAGCGACTGTCGGCAGGATCACCGCCGATAGGGTGGGGCCATGACAGCTGATCCGGAACTGCTGCGGCGAGCGGTCGATCTGGCCACCGAGAACGCGGCGGCGGGACAACTGCCGTTCGGCGCCCTGGTCGTGCGTGCTGGTCAGGTGCTGGCCACCGGGGTGAACACGGCGCTGCGCGACGTCGATCCGGCGGCGCACGCCGAGGTCGAGGCGGTGCGGGCGGCCTGCCGTGCACTGGGGACGCTCGACCTGCGTGGGGCCGAGGTCTATTCGAGCTGCGAGCCGTGCGACATGTGCCGGACGGTCGCGCAGGCCGCGGGCATCGCGGTGATCTGGTACGCGGCCGCGGGCGCCGACATCCCGGATCTGCACTATCCGGCGCCCGCCCCGGCCGCCTTCTCGGCGCTGCGGGGCAGCGTCGACAACCCCAACGAGCCCTTCGAGCGTTATCTGGTGGGACGATGACCAAGCTCGGCATCAACGTCCCGAACTTCGGGCCGACCGCGTCACCGGCTGAGATGCGGGACTGGGTCCGGTTCGCCCAGGAGCACGGCTTCGCCCTGGCCATGGTCTCGGACCACGTCGCCCTGACCCCCGACGTGGCCGAGCTCTACCCGCCGCCGTTCTACGACCCGTTCACCACGCTGGGCTGGATGGCCGGGTACGCCGACGGGCTCGAGCTGGGCACGACCGTGACGATCCTGCCCTACCGGCATCCGCTGCTCACCGCCTCGATGACCGCGGCGCTGCACGACTTCACCGACGGCCACTTCATCCTCGGGGTGGCGGCCGGCTGGGCCCAGCAGGAGTTCGAGGTGCTGGGGCTCGACTACGCCGCGCGCGGGCGGGTGTCGGAGGAGTACGTGGCGACGATCCGGGCCGCGCTGCGCCAGGAGACCTACGGCGAGGTGGCGACCGGGCCGGTCCGGCGTACCCCGATCTGGGTGGGTGGCACCGCCCCGGCCGTGCTCCGCCGCGCGGTCGCCCACGGTGACGCCTGGCACCCGAACAACGCGCCGCTCGACTGGATCCGTGACGTCGGTCGGCCCGCGACCAAGGGCGTCGCGTTCTGCCCGCGGATGCGTGCCCGGGTCACCACGGCCGTGGCGGGCGCCGGCCGGACGCCGGGGACGGGCAGCCTCGACCAGGTCGCCGGCGACTTCCGCGCGCTCATCGAGATGGGTGCCGAGTACGTCGTCCTCGACACCAACCCCGACCATCCCCGCGACCGCCTGCCGGCGGCCGAGGACCGGCGCAACCTGGCCGCGCTGGCCGCGCTACTGCTGGCGTAGCCGGTTGGTGCCGTACGCGTCCCAGTGCACGACCTCCTCGAGCGGCCGGCGCTTGGGTTCCGCCCAGCGGCCCTTCGCCGGGTAGCCGAGCGGCACCAGCGCCATCGTGGTCGCCTTCTCGGGCAGGCCGAGCAGCGCACACGTCTCGGCGTCCCGCACGGAGTGCAGCGTGGTCAGGGTGGCGCCGATGCCGTAGGCCCGGGCGGCCAGCATGAGCTGCTGCACCGCGCCGTAGATGGACGAGCCCAGCCGCGGGTTCTGTGACCGCCCGCCGACCAGCAGCGCCGGGATGATCCAGACCGGCGCCTCCTCCAGGTGCTCGGCCAGGTGCTCGGCCGAGAGGTACGTGCGCCGCGCCACCGCGTCGCCGTTCAGGCTCTCCTCGCGCCGCGTCCCGTACGCCTTCTGCCAGCCTTCGCGGTAGTACTCGGCGATCTGCCGCTTCTTCTCCGGGTCACGCACGACGATCCAGGCCCAGGGCTGCGCGTTGCCGCCGGACGGCCCGCGGACCGCGGCGTCGAGCAGCTCCCAGATGATCTCGTCCGGGATCGGGTCGGAGGACAGGTAGCGGCGCGCCGGCGTGGAGTGAAGCGCCTCCAGCACAGAGATGTTCTCAGGGGTCATGCGGTTCAGTCTCGCACTTCGGTAAGGACCGACTGTGCCGGTCACCACTGCACTCGGCCGCCCGCTGACCCATGATGGGCTCCGTGACCACCTCGTTCTCGGCCGACAAGCAGCTCGTGCGTTCGGGCAGCGTGGTGGCCGTGGTGGCGATCCTGCTGGCCGCCCTGAACCTGCGCCTCGCCGTGACCAGCGTCGGTCCCGTGCTGGCCGAGATCCGCGCCGGCCTGGGCATGAGCGGCACGGTCGCCGGGCTGCTCACCTCGCTGCCGGTGGTGTGTTTCGCGTCGGTCGGCTTCGCCGCTCCGCGACTCGCCCGCCGGTTCGGCGCGGCCACCGTGATCGCCGCCGGCCTGGCGGTGCTCACGCTGGGCCTGATCATTCGCGCGTACGCCCCCAGCACGGTCTTGTTCGTCCTGTTCAGCGCCGTCGCCCTGGCCGGCATCGCGGTCGTGAACGTGCTGCTCCCGATGATCGTCAAGGAGCGCTTCGCCGACCGCGCCGGCATGCTCACCGGCCTCTACAGCCTGTCACTCAACCTGGGCGCAGCCGGTGCCGCCGCCGCCACGATCCCGCTGACCGCCGCCCTGCACGACGACTGGCGCCTGGGCCTGGCCGCGTGGGCGCTGCTGGCCGTCCTGGCCGTGCCGCCGTGGCTGGCCCTCCGCTCGCCGCCACCAGGCTCGGCCTCGCCGGACGGTGCCACGCCGACCCGACATCTGCGCGTCATCCGCGAGCCCGTGGCGTGGGCCCTGGCCGTGTACTTCGGCATGCAGTCGACCTCGGCGTACGTCATCATCGGCTGGCTTCCCCAGATCTTCCGCGACGCCGGCTTGACGCCGTCGACGGCCGGCGTGCTCTTCGCGGTCACGTCCTTTCTGGGCGTGCCGCTGGGCTTCCTGGTGACGTCGTACGCCGGACGCGTACGCAGCCAGAGCCTGATCGCCCTCGCCCTGGGTGTGGCCGGTATCGCCGGGTACGCCGGCCTGTGGTTCGACCCCGCCGCCGCCCCCTGGGTCTGTGCGGTGCTGCTGGGCATCGGCAACTGCGCGTTCCCGCTTGTCCTGACCATGATCACGCTGCGCGGCCGCACCCCCGCGACGGTGGTCCGCCTCTCCGCGTTCGGCCAGGGCGTCGGCTACCTGATGGCCATCCCCGGCCCGATCCTGGTCGGCGTCCTGCACGACGCGACCGGCGGCTGGCGGGTCCCGCTGGCCCTGATGGTGGCCCTGATGATCCCCCAGATCATCGGCGGCGTGCAGGCCGGCCGCGACCGCCAGGTTTGACCGCGTGCGCAAGGATGCGTGACCGTGCGCGTCCTGCCCGAGCCACCTCGCCTGCCGAAACCGGCCGGCGCGGTGCGCGCGTTCTGGGCCAGGCATCCGCGGTTGGTCGACTCGTTCGTCGCCTTCGTGTGCCTGCTGTGGATGTTCGACGACGGCGCCGGGCTCCGGATACCGCAACCGGTCGACCCGACATGGGCGGCGGTCACCCTGATCGTGGCGGCCACGATGCTGGTCCGCCGTTCGAGGCCGTGGTGGCCGCTGATCGCCGTGGCGGCCGGTGGCGCCCTGACGACCGATCACTTCATCGGCGTGGCGCTCGCCTGCGCGCTCTATGTCCTCGCCGCTAACCGGTCCACCGGCGAGGCGGCGCTCGGCGCGGTGCTGGCCGTGGTCGCGCTGACCCCTATTCCCTGGCGCGGGAACGGGATCGTCTACGCGGGCATCGCGGTGACCGCGGTGGTCCTCGGCGCGAACGTCCGGATCCGGCGCCGGTACCTGCGGGCGTTGCTCGACCGGACGGAACAACTCGCGCGGCAGAAGGAACAGGAGGGGCGGCTGGCGGCGGCCCGCGAACGCACGAGGATCGCCCACGACCTGCACGACATCGTGGCCCACAGCCTCACCGTGATGGTGCGCCTGGCCGACGGCGCCGCCGCCGTGGCCGACACCGACCCGGACCGGGCCCGGTCGGCCGCGGAGCGGATCGGCGGCGTCGGCCGGGACGCGATGACCGACATGCGCCGGCTGCTCGGGGTGCTCCGCGACGGCGGCGACGAGGAGCCGGCCACCCAGGACCTGGACACTCTCGCCGCCACCTTCCGCACGGCCGGGCTTCCGGTCGAGGTCCGCCGGCAGGGTTCGGAGCCGGCGTCACCGAGCCTGCGCGTCGCCGTGTTCCGCAGCGTCCAGGAGTCCCTGACCAACGCCCTGCGCTACGCCGCGGACGCCCGGCAGGTGCTGGTCGACGTCGACTACCGGGCCGACCCCATCGTCATCGAGGTCGCCGACGACGGCCGCGGGTCCGGAGCGGCGCCGTCGGTGGGCGCCCGGCAGGGCCTCGTCGCGCTGACCGAGAGACTCGCGCTCTACGGCGGTACGGTCGACGCCGGCCCACGACCGGAGCACGGCTGGGCCGTACGCGTGACCCTGCCCCAACCCCGTGAGGCAACCGATGGCTGAGACGACCGTGCTGCTCGTGGACGACCAGGCGCTGGTGCGTGAAGGCATGGCAATGGTGCTGGGCCGGGAAACCGACCTCAGGATCGTCGGGGAGGCCGGCGACGGTCGCGCCGGTGTCGACCTCGCCCGCCGCCACCGGCCCGACGTGGTGCTGATGGACGTGCGGATGCCGGTGCTCGACGGCATCGAGGCGACTTGCCAGGTCGTCGCCCACTGCCCGCACACCCGGGTGCTCATCCTGACCACGTTCGACCTCGACGAATACGCCTTCGACGGCCTGCGCGCCGGTGCGAGCGGTTTCCTGCTCAAGGACGCGCGGACGGAGGAACTGGTGTCGGCGGTCCGCACGGTTGCGGCCGGTGAGGCGGTGGTCTCGCCCCGCATCACCCGCACGCTCCTCGACCACTACCAGGCGGGCCCGCCCGCCGCCGAACGCCTCGTGGAGGACCTGACCGCCCGGGAACGCGAGGTGCTCCTCGCCATCGCCCGTGGCCTGTCCAACCCCGAGATCGCCGGGGAACTGTTCCTCTCCGAATCGACGGTGAAGACCCACGTCGGCCGGGTCCTGGCCAAGCTCGGCGCCCGCGACCGGGTGCACGCCGTCATCTGGGCCCACCGCCACGGCCTGGTCTGAGCCGCCGGCTGTGGTACCGCGGGTGGATGGAGAAGCCGTTCGATCTCCGTAGCGTCGAGGACATGAGACGTCGTTTCCGCGCCGCCTTGGGTTGGTTCGTCGCGGTGTTCGCATCCGTCCTGTTGTTCTTCGCCGCCTTGCTCGGCACCGCGCAGACCACCGAGAACGGGTTGCTGGCCTACGCCGTTGCCACCCTCGTCACGCTCGGCTGCGCGGCCGGCGTGGCCCGGTGGTCGGGATGGCGGTCCGCACGCGTCGGCCTCGCGGTTTCCCTGCTGCTGGCGGCCGGGCTGTCCTGGGCCTGGTTCGGGGCGCCGGCAACCTACACCCCGCTGCCCGACTCGCCGGCCATGCGGTACTGGGACCTGCCGACCGGCTCCCGGATCGCCTACGTCCGAACCGCCGGCGACGTGACGCACCCCGAGCCAGTGCTGCTTGTCCATGGTGGCCCCGGAGCCCCGGCCGGGCCCAACGATGAGTTCGCCGGGCGTCTCGCGGCCGCAGGATTCGCCGTCTACAACTACCAGCAGGTCGGTGCCGGCCGGTCGAGCCGGCTCGATCCGCGGGAGTACACCGTGGCCCGGCAGGTGGCCGACCTCGAAGCCATCCGGCTGACGTTGGCGGCCCCGAAGGTGGTGCTGATCGGCTCCTCCTGGGGAGGGCAGCTCACCGCTCACTACCTGGCCGCCCACCCGGACAACGTGGCCAAGGCGATCGTGGCGAGTCCCGGAGCCATGTCGAGCAACTCCTTCAGCGACGGCAGCCTGACCCCGACCGGCGAGACCGACCAGAGCCGCCAGTTCGCGGCGCACCCCCGCTTCGCGGCGACCTACTTCCTGGGCCAGCTGGGCGGACTACCCGCGGCCCGAACCTTGATGTCCGACCACAAGGTGGACGGCCTGTACCAGCAGTTCGTGCACAGCCTCACCATGAGTTCCGGCTGCCCGGCCGCCACCGGGGCCGCCCGGCCGGCCGCCGCGACCGCCGGTTACAGCCTCTGGGCCAACCTCGCCACCCTCGCCTCAGCCTCGAAAGCCGCCGACCCCCGCCCGGCGCTGCGCCACAACCCGACCCCCGTGCTGGTCCTGCGCGCCCAATGCGACTACCTCCGCTGGGAGGTGACCCGCGAATACCGCGACACGTTCCCCCGGGCGACGATGCTGACCATCGACGGCGCCGGGCACACCGTCCTCGCCGACAAGCCCACCGAAACCGCCGAGGCCGCCGTCGCCTTCCTCACCGGTGCCACCTTGCCGGCCAGGCCGTACGCGGCCGCGGAACCACCTTGGCCACGCTGACGTGCGGGCGGTCCGGCCTCGCCCGCCGCTCATGTGCGGCCGGACGCCTTGGACGACCCGTTCGCCGCGGCCGTGCGCCGGGAACGTCGAATGATATTCGCAGGCTCTTCGAGCGGATGGTTCAGGCGCCGGTTCGGCGCCGTCCCGTCGACGGCAAAGCTGTACCTAGGTACCGGATACCCAGCCCGGCACGGAGGTCGCGGGCAGGCGGGCCGACCGCACCGGCTCGGTGAGTGGCCGGCCCACCCGGAAGACCGCCAGCGGTGTTGCCCCGACGCGGGTGGTGAGGCGGGCCGCGGTCACCGGGCAGTCGAGGAGCTGGCTCAACGGATGCACGGCCAGGCCGTGCCGGGCCAGGGTCAGCCAGGTACGCATCAGGCGCCGCCCCTCCGCGAGGACCGGCGCGCCCCGCGAGGTCAGGACCAGCACGCTGCCGTCATGGCGGAGCAGGCCCCGGCCCGCGAAGGCCAGCAGCGCCGCCACGCCCAGGCGGCGAACGGCCGGCGGGACGTGCAGGGCGGCGGCGAGCAGCCGGGCCGACGGGAGGGACAGGGCGAGCGCCCGGTCGGTCAGGCCGTCGAGGTGGTAGCGCGGGTGGCGGCGGTCCAGGCGTACCCATGAGCGAAGCTCCCAGGTCACCGAAGGGGTCGAGAACATCCACCGGTCGGCCACGGCCAGGTCGGGGGCCAGGGCGCGGCACGGCACGTGGGTCACGCCGGGTTCGAGGCCGGCCAGGAAGGCGGGACTGATGGTGCCGGGGGAGTACGGGCCCCGGGCCACCCGCCGGGACGTGATGTCGTCGAGGGTGAAGGAGGTCAGGTAGGGGCCAGGGGCGGGGATCAGGCGGAGGCGCCGCGGGTCGGACCGGTCGCAGGTCACGGGCAGGCCGGCGGCGGCGGCCACGATCAGGCAGGTTTCCAGGAAGCAGCCGAGGCCCAGGGCGAGATCGCGGCCGGACGGGTCCGAGGCGGGCAGGGCGCGGGCGGGGTCGACGCCGATGACGATCTCGTGGCGGCCGTAGCTGAGGGTCCACGGCTGGGTGTTGTGGGCGCTGGGCGCCCGGCGGTAGACCGGCTCGTACTCGCGGAAGGTTGTCACCCAGCTCATGCGGCACCTCGCTGGTAGAAGGTGTAGCCGTGCAGGGGCCGGCCGGAGTTGGCGGCCGACGCCACGTTGTCGCGTTCCACGAACGTGCTGCGCAGGGTCCGGTAGCCGCCCGCGGCGAGGTTGTGGTGCAGGTGGCGGGTCAGTCGCGAGACGTGGCCGCGGCCCTGTTCGCCGGGGACACAACCCTTGATGACGAGTACGGCCGACCGGCGGTACCGCGACCGGGTGGCCAGCAGCCGCAGTTGGTCCAGCGGGCCCAGCCGGCCCCCGGTGGACATCAGGAACCGCGAGATGTCCGGTACCGCGACCACGAAGGCCACCGGCCGCCCGAAGATCTCCAGCCACAGCAGCAGGCCCTCGTCGAGCAGGTACGCCAAGCCGTCGGTCTGTTCCGCCAGCTGCGCGGCGGAGATCGGCGTGTAGTACCCGAGCTGCGCGAAGCCGGCGTTGAGCATCTCCCGCAGGATCGGCAGCTGCGAGCCCAGCCGTCGGCGGCTCCCGTGGCGGATGACCATGCCGGGGGCGAGCGGTGGCAACGGCGACGACGAGAACGACGACAGGATCCAGGTGGACGACTCGAAGCGTCGCGTGAACCCGTGTCGCTCGTAGAAGAACGGGTAGTACGGCGGGTTCCAGGCCGAGTCGACGAAGCCGCGGGACTCGAATCCGGACGTGATCACCCCGCCGGTCTGGTTGGGCAGCAAGGCGACCGGCCCGAACACCGGCCCGGAGGTGACCGCCATCAGCGCCTCGAAGACCGCGTCGTCGTCGACGAACTCGGTGTGCCCGAACAGCTGCTCCGGGCCGAAGGCTGGATCGCGGTGCACGCTGGTCCGGCCGACGACCCGGCCGGATCGGTCGCGGACCAGGAAGAACCGGGCGACCCGCCGATGACGGGCGAGCACCGGCACCGGCAGCGGCACGTACAGCGAGCGTGGATGCAGGCGTACCGGAAAGTCGCAGAACTCGCGGAAATCGGCACGGGTGATCACCGGCGAGGCCTTCATGAGCGGTGCACCGTCGGGCCGCTGTTCTCGGTGGACAGCGGCGTGAACGTCGGGATGTGCGCCATCGGCTCGTCGGCGGCCCGCCACACGCCGTTGCTGTAGCCGTGCGGCTCGGCCTGGTAGAGCCGGATGAAGCCGCCGGTGGCGTAGCGCTCGCCGTGGTCGGTGACCCAGCACATCAGGTCGCGGTGGTGCTTGGTGCGGGCGAACCTGAGCATCGCGTCCCGGTCGGCGAAGAACGCGATGGTGCCGAGCGTGAACGGGAACCGGTAGTACACGGTGTGCCAGCGGTAGCCCTTCATCCGCTTCATCCGCCGGATCATCGGGCCCCAGGCGCGGATGGTCCGGAACATCGACAGCGGCCCGGTGTAGCGGGTGGCGCCGACGAACATCGCGGTGGCCTGCCCGGCGGGCGGCGCGGCCGAGAAGTCGGTGGTCCTCACCGGACACCGGCCAGGTACGAGTTCTTGATCTTCCCAGCCGTACCCGCGAACGGGCCGGCGCCGAAATCGTGAACCTCGACCCGCAGATCCCCGGCCGACGGATCCTCCCGCAGCGACGCGGCGAAGTCCCGGCTCACCGACGCGAGATGCCGGAGGATGCCGTCGCGGCAGGTCGTGGCGAGCGAAGCCGAAGGCAAAGCGCCGAGCCGCAGCTGGAGGTGAACCACCGGCCGCACCTCGAGATCGGTCTGCTCGTGCAGCGACAGGCAGAAGCTCTCCAGCAGGTGGGCGTGCGGGTTGCCGCTGTACAGCCCGTACTCGACGTCCTGGGGATAGAGATGCGCCCCCAGGTACGAGATCGTGCTGTCCGTGCGCCCGAACAGGAACAGCAGCGGCAGCCGCATCTCCGCCTTCTCAGCTTTGCCGAGGTGCGCCGCCACCACCGGGAACGGGATCAGCCGGCCCTCGTCGCCGACGTTGTAGCGCAGTCGCGGGTTGCGCACCGCCGTCGAGGTGATCGTGCAGAGGATCTCGTTGTCGGCGGTGGTCTCCAGGTACGTCTCCAGCGGGTTGTACTGGAACACCATCGGCAGCCGGTGCTCGTCGGCGCCGAGCAGCGCGGCCCGCAGGGCGGGATCGGTGCGCAGCCGGCGGCGGACCGTGACGCTGAAGTCGGTCTCGCCGGCGATGCCGATGGTGAGGTCGCTGGCGCCGTACCCGGACCGCACCTTGTCGAAGCGCTCCTCCAGGTAGTCGCGAGCGCCTCGGTCATGCCCTCGCCGCCGACCATCCCCGAGACGCGGTAGCCGGCCCAGGGGAACCCGTCGGCGTCGAGCGCGTCGCGGAGATGCTTCAGGAACGGCGGGTACGCGGTGACGATGTAGTCGAACCCGGGCCCGAAGTGCCGCAGCGTGTCGGCGATCTTGCCCAGGTCGGGCCCGGTGTTCTTGACCATCGCGATCCGGGACATCGCCGCGCCGGTGGTCGTTCCGGTCGCCCAGGCGCCCATCGAGTACGCGTTGATCACGAACCGCCCCCGCTTCTTCCGCGCAGGAAAGATCATCGTGGTGTACGCCGCCAGGTTCCGATGCACCGACCGCAGCTCGGCCCGGCTCCGCACCCAGTTGAACGGCCGCCCCGACGACCCGGACGACTCGTCGACCACGCTGCCGACGACGTCGATCTCGCCACCGCGGCAGCGCAGGTGCTCGGGGTACCTCACGACGTACCCCTGCTTGTCGGTCGGCGGGAAATCGCTGAGGGCGAGCCGCTTCCGGGCCCTGGAACCAACGAAATCGGCATAGGCCGGCACGTCGTGCGCCGCGACCCGGCAGGTGAGCCACGCGTGCAACCGCGCAAGGCGGCTGAGACCGGGCCGGAACGTCCGGGCCATCAGCCGCCACACGGCCGGGTGGATGCGGTAGAGCGAGGACAGCGCGCTCAGCGCGAGGCCGGTGAACCGCAGGAGAATCAGCACGTCACCGACGCTATTCGCGCCGCCCGGGGCCCGCGTCGGACCCGCTACTCAACCCTGCTGAGTACGCGGCACCAGAACCGCCACCAGCACCACGGCCGGCAGCAGAGCACCCGTGCCTGGCGCGGGTCGTCCGCGAGGGCGCCGACCACGACTTCGACACCCGCTTCGAGCATGGCGTCAACCGCATCCTGAAGGCCGTCGAAGCCTCCCTGCCTCAGTAACGGTCAGGAACGCTCGGCCCGCTGCCGGACCAGCTCCTCGACCGCGGAGGGCAGGGTGGTCTCGAAGTCGATGAGCTTGGCCCAGGTCGGCGTGATGACGATCCGGACCATGCCGTCGTAGAGCGAGCGGACCTCGGCCTCCCACTCGACCCGCTGCTCGGGGGTCATCTCGTAGCTGCCGTTCATCTGGAGGTACTCGGCCGGGATGCCGTCGACGTCGTCGAGCTCGGCCCGGCCGCGGATCAGCAGGATCTTCGGCGGGTGGACCTCGGTGTCGATGGTCAGCGCGACCATCGGGTTGGCGCGCAGGGCGGGCAGCTTCGGGGCGTTGCGTGAGGTGCACAGCACGATCTCCGACCCGTTCCAGGTGAAGGCGATCGGGATGCTGCGGGGGGTGCCGTCCTGGGCCACGTAGGCCAGCCGGGTCAGGTCGCGGGCCAGCAGCTCCTGGCTGATCGGCTTGGTCAGGATCGCGGTGATCTCGGTGGTTCGCATCTCTGGTGGCTCCTTCGTCGGCTTGTACCCCGGGGACGAAGCCGGCCGCGCGATCTCGACGTGCTCAGCCGCGCGGGTCGATGTGGATCTTCGGGGCCGCGCCCCAGGACGGGTCGCGGGCGCCGGAAAGGACCGCGACCGCCTCGTCCAGGCCCACGGTGGCGGCGACCAGCGGTCGGGGATCAACGGCCTGTGCGGCGTACGCGGAGATGGTTTGAGCCAGCGCGCCCGAACCGCTCAGGACGCCCACCGCGGTGACGTCCTTGAGCGCGAGGCGGCGGGTGTCGAGCAGGGACGGCTGCTCCGCGATGCCGATGAAGACCACGCGGCCGCCCGGCTCGACCAGGTCGACCGCCCTCGCGGGCAGGGACGCGGCGGTCGAGCAGTCGATGACCGCGTCGAACGGCAGGTCGGGCAGGTCGTCGGCGGTCCACGCGTTGGTGAGGCCGAGTGAGCGGGTGAAGTCGAGCGACAGGCCCAGCACGTGCACCTCGGCCCCGGCCGCCGCCGCGAACGACGCCGCCAGCAGGCCGATCGTGCCCGGACCCATGATCAGGACCCGGGAGCCGGGGCTCAGCGCGGCGGCCAGCACCGCCCGCAGCGCGTTGGCGCCGGGCTCGACCATCGCCCCGACCGTGGCGTCGACCTCGTCCGGCAGCTCGTGCAGGGCCGTCACCGGCACCGGGAGCTGCGCGGCCAGGGCGCCGGGCCAGCCGTGCCGGACGCCGATCTCGTGCCGGTCGGCGCACAGGTGCTGCCGCCCGGACGTGCATCGGGCGCAGTGCCCGCAGCCCAGCATCGTGTCGCCGGTGACCCGGCGGCCCAGCCAGGCCTCGTCGGCCGCCGTTCCGGCCGCGGTGACCACGCCGCTCCACTCGTGGCCGATCCGCATCGGGTAGGCCGCCTCGCCGGAGTGCAGGTAGGCCATCTCGCCGCTGAAGAACTCCAGGTCGGTGCCGCACACCCCGGCCCGGTCGACGTCCACCACGACCACACCGGGCCGCGCGACCGGCGGGTCGACGTCGATGACCGAAGCTTGCTTGGGCCCCGTGATGACGAAGGCGCGCACCTAGTTGAACCCCGCCCAGTCGAAGGCAGGGAGCCCGGTCGCGCCCACGTCGGCCAGGTAGAGGGCGTCGCGGGCGGTGATCAGCAGCCGGTCGAGGCCCGGACCGACGAACAACGGGCAGGTCACCTCGGCGCTGGCCACCTCGACCACCCCGGTCAGCTCGCCCTCGGGGCTGAACCGCCGCACCTCGCCCGTCCCGTAGACGGCCACCCACAGGTTGCCGTCGGCGTCGGTGCAGATGCCGTCCGGGTCCCAGTCGTCCCGCAGGAAGATGTGCCGCTCCCCGTGGCCAGCCCGCACGTAGATCTCGCCCGGCACGGTGTCGACGTAGTACCACAGGCTCGCGTCGGGGCTCCAGGCCAGGCCGTTGCTCAGCCCGATCCCGGCGTCGATCGTCGTCACCGACCGGTCGGCGCCGACCCGCACCAGCACCTCGTCGTCGCCCGGCTGCTCGTTCAGCTGCATGGTCCCGACCAGGAAGGCGCCGTCGGGGTCGCACTTGCCGTCGTTGAGCCGGCGGCCGCTGCCCGCCGCCAGGATCCGGGGGCCGGGGGCGACGTCACCCTCGGCGGTCACCACCATCAGGGTCTCCAGGCCGGCCACGAGCAGCTCTCCGGTACGCCCGAGAGCCACCGCGCTGACCATCCGGTCGAGCTCACGCGTCCCGGCCGGCTCCACGCCCCGGTCGGTCAGCCGGCCGCTGTGCAGCGCCCCGGCCTCGATCTCGACCCAGTGCACCAGGCCGCGTGGCGCGTCCCAGATCGGCCCCTCGGCCAGCCGGAACGTCCGGTCCGACGCCCTCTGTGCGGTCCATCGATCCACCATGAGGCCTAGCTTGCCAACAATCGGGCGGTAGGGTCCAAGAAGAGTGATCGGAAGGCGGTCGGGCGTGGCGGAACTTCGCAGCAACCAGTGGTACGGCGGGGATGACCGGAACTCGTACATCCATCGAGCCTGGATGCGTCGCGGCACCCCGGGCTCCTCGTTCATGGGCAAGCCGCAGATCGCGATCGCGAACACCGCGTCCGACCTGACCCCGTGCAACGCTCACCTGAACGAGGTGGCCGACAGCGTCAAACAGGGCGTCTGGGCGGCCGGCGGCGTACCCCTGAATCTGCCCGTCGTCTCGCTGGGCGAGACCAACGTCCGGCCGACCGCGATGCTGTGGCGCAACATGGCCGCGATGGCGATCGAGGAGATGCTGCGGGCCAACCCGATCGACGGCGTGGTGCTGCTCGGCGGCTGCGACAAGACGATCCCGTCGCTGCTGATGGCGGCCGCGTCGGTCGACCTGCCCGCGGTGGTCGTGCCGGGCGGGCCGATGCTCACCGGCACCTTCCAGGGCGTGCCGCTGGGCTGCGGCACCGACGTCTGGCGCCTGTCCGAGGAGGTGCGCGCCGGCACGCTGACCGAGGCGGCCTTCCTCGAGTCCGAGTCGTCGATGATCCGCAGCCGAGGGCACTGCAACACGATGGGTACGGCGTCGACGATGGGCCTGCTGGCCGAGGCCCTGGGTACGACCATCCCGGGCACCGCCGGCACCCCGGCCCCCGACAGCCGGCTGCTGGCCCGCTCGCACGACACCGGCCGGCTCATCGTCGAGATGATCGAGGCCGGCCGCCGCCCCAGCGAGGTGATCACCCGCGCGTCGTTCCACAACGCGATCGTGGCGCTGGCGGCGATCGGCGGCTCGACCAACGCGGTGGTGCACCTGCTCGCGATTGCCGGCCGGCTCGGCGTACCCCTGACGCTCGACGATTTTGATCGGATCGCCGCCGAGGTGCCGTTCCTGGTCGACCTGCAGCCGTCCGGTCGCTTCCTGATGGAAGACCTGTTCCGCGCGGGCGGGCTGGCGGCCGTCCTGAAAGAGGTCGCCGACCTGCTCGACCCGTCGGCGATCACGGTGACCGGCGAACCCTTCGTCGACTCGCTGGCCGGGGCGCAGATCTGGGACAAAGAGGTGATCCGTACGCGGGACGCGCCGCTGCTGCCGAGCGGCGGCATCGCCCGGCTGCGCGGGAACCTGGCCCCCGACGGCGCGATCATCAAACCGGCCGCCGCCTCACCCCACCTGCTCCAACACCGCGGTCAGGCGCTGGTGTTCGACTCGATCGAAGACTTCCACGCCCGGGTCGACGACCCGGCCCTGGACGTCGACGAGAACACCGTGCTGGTGCTGCGCGGCTGCGGCCCGCGCGGCTACCCCGGCATGCCCGAGGTCTCCAACATGCCGCTGCCGTCGAAGCTGCTGCAGAAGGGCGTCCGGGACATGGTCCGGATCTGCGACGGGCGGATGAGCGGCACCGCGTACGGGACGGTCGTGCTGCACGTGGCGCCCGAGGGCGCGTCCGGCGGGCCGCTGGCCAAGCTGCGCACCGGCGACCGGATCGTGCTCGACGTGCCGGCCCGGCGCATCGACGTGGAACTACCCGACGACGAGCTGAACGCCCGCGAGCCCGCGGCCGCGATGGTGTCGGCGCTGGCCCGGCCGACGCGGGGCTGGGAGAAGCTCTACGTCGACACGGTGACCGGGGCCGATACCGGGGCCGACTGCACGTTCCTGCAGGGTAGTAGCGGCGACAAGGTCAGCCGCGAGTCTCATTAGCCCACGTAGATGGCGTTGGTCAGGGCGGCCATCCGGCCGTCCGGGTGGCGGACCTCGAGCCGGACGTAGTCCGCGGTCCGGATGATCCTGATGGTGTTGCCGGGGACATTTCGGACATCGATGGTCAGCTCAGGGTCTCCGTCGCCGGGTGGGAGCGTGTCGCCGATCTGGGCCACGTGACCGTCGCGGCGGGCCTCGAAGGTCAGCTCGGTGGCGGCGGAATCGGTGATCCAGCCGCGGCCCGCCCGGACCGCGTCGAGGATCGCGTCGGCGGTCAGCTCGTCGGCCCGCACCACGTTGTGCGCGACGCCGATCTGGCCGGCCAGGTGGATGTCGCTGTTGCCGACCGCCTTGATCGTCATCGGGTCCCAGGCGGCGAGACCGGCCTCGTTGTCGGCCTGCCACGGCACGTCGGAGCGCCACGCGCCGTTCCAGACCTCGACCAGGTCGAAGCCGTCCCGCGACATGGTGAACGTCCCGCCCGGATAGGGGGCGACCGGATGGGCCACCACACGGAGCCGCCCCTCGATGTCGAGCCAGTGCCCGTCCGGCGTGATGTTCTCCCGCCCCCGGAAGATCAGGAAGTCCTCGGCGGCCCACTCGGGCCAGTTCGCGTCCGAGTTGTGCTCGGTGGCGGCGAGGAAGTCGAGCCCGACCGCCCTGGCCGCGGCCACCACCTCGGCCGGCGTCAGCTCCCCACCGTCGGACAGCGTCGAGTGCGTGTGCAGATCCCCCCGGAACCAAGGCATCCCGAAACCCTAGAGCGCCATGATGGGCGGATGCGCACCCGGAAGTCGTTGCTGTCCTACCGCTCCGAGGGCTCGATCCTCAGCCTGTGGTCGAAGGGCTCGATCCTCTCGATCGGCTCCAGCGGATCCGTCCTGTCGATCGGTTCCATCGGCTCCGCCGGGTCGATCGGATCCATCGGCTCCTGGCTGAGCGTCGGCTCGATCCTCTCGGCCGTCTCGGTCGGATCCGTGCTGGCGTGGCGTTCCCGCGGCCGCATGCTCGCCGCCGGCTCTTCCTCTGTTCCCAAGGACGTCAGCTGACGCCGCCGATCAGGAGGACGAGCCGGCCTCGGACGTGACCGTCCTCACGGAACTCGACCGCCGGCCGAGCCGCTAGGCCGTCGGGTCGAACCAGTTCGCGATCGCGGCTCGGATCTCGTCGACCTCGGGCCGCCCGTCGCCGCCCTCCGGCCGCAGGTCGGCCAGCAGCTCGTTCATCGCGATCTCGGCCTCGTCCCGGTGCCCTCGCTGCCCGAGCACGTCGATGGCGTAGTAGCGCGCCTTCAGCGTGGCGACGTGGTCCGGTCCCAGCACCCGGCCGGACGTGGCGGCCAACCGGTCGATGACGGTCTGCGCCTCGTCGAGCAGGTCCGCGCCGGCCAGCCACCCGGCGAGGTTGAGCTCGACCTCGAGCGTCTCGGGATGCTCCGCGCCCAGGTTCGGGTTCCGGCGATAGCCGTCGAGAACCTCCCGGAGGCCGGCCACCGCCGCCCGCGGCGACTCGACGGCGCCGAGCGTGCAGGCGAGGGCCATCCGGGCGTTGAGGGTGTCGCGCGCGTCCGGTTCGAGCACGGCTTCGTACCCGGACACGAGGGCGCGTAGCGAATCCGCGGCGCCACGACGGTCCCCGGTCGCCTCCTGAAAAATGGCGACACCGTGCCTCGATGCGAGCGTGTTCGAGTGCTCGGGTCCCAGCAGCCGGAGGCGGATGGTCAGCACGTCCCGCATTTCGGCCAGCGCGCCCACATGGTCGTCGGTGCGGTGCCGGGCCCAGGCGATGTTGTGCCTGATCGACAACGTGTCGGCGTGCTCGGCGCCGAGCCGTTCCGTCGCCGGCGGCAGCAGCGCCCGCCACCAGGCCAGGGACGTGGCGGACAGCCCCTGTGGCCACAGGCTGTTGCCGGCCCGGAACACGACCTGGTGCAGACCGTCGTCCCACAGCGCCGCCTCGGCGTTGCGGCGGAGCGCCTCGGTGTTGTTCCGTAGCTGCTCGACGAGGTCGGCGTCGCGCTCGACGTCCGGCCAGATCTCGAGCAACGCGTCCGCGGCGTACCGGGCGATCCGGGCGATCTGCTCGACCGCCTCCTCGCGGACCGACCGCTGAAGCACCGGGTGCACGTCGAGCGTGCGGCGACCGTCGCGCAGGTCACACAGGCTCAGCAGAGTGAGGTTGGCCAGGCCGTCGGACGCGTCGTCGGCGGTCATCGCCACCCCCAGCTCAGCGGTGAGCATCTGCTGGACCGTCTTGGTGACGAACAGAGCGGCCGGGCTGCCGTGCGGGTCGAGCAGGGCCGCGAGGCGGAGCAGGAGCCGGGCCGCGCCCACGGGCGGGCGCTCGTCGGCCGCCGCGATCGACAGATCCCAGGCCGTGGCCAGGGTCGTCGCCAGGGGGTCCTTGGGGTCCGGGACCAGCTCGGCGAGTCGTCGCTCCCGGAACCGCCGTAGATAGCCGGCGCAGTCGAGGTTGTAGTTCCTGATGTACGCGCCCGCGAGCGACAGTGCGAGCGGCAGGTGGCCCAGCTCCTCGGCGAGCTCGGCGGCGGCGTCGAGACCGTCGCCGGGAGCGGTAGGCCAGCTCGGCGGCGAGCTGCGTCTTGCCCACGCCGTCGAGTCCGGTGAGGACGAGCACGTGGCCGGGCGTGAGGGAACGGCTCAACCCGGCCGTCTCGGGACGGATCTGGTGAGCGTGGGCCAGCGGCGGCGGTGACCCGATCCAGTGGTCATGGCGCAGGGTCTGTTCGAAGGCCAGCAGCCACGGCGCCAGATCGGGCTCACCGGGGAGTCCGGCGTGACGGTGACAGACCCGCACGGCGGTCTGGAGGAAGAGCCAGTCCATCGGTCTCTTCCCGTCGAGCATTCGCCCGATGGACGCGTAGGAGTAGCGATGACCGACCCGGTCGGACAGATCCTCCATCACCCGCAAGGCTGGATTGCCGTGGTGAGCGCGGTATTCCCTCAGCCGGAGCCGTAGGATCGACTGCGAGTCGGTGGCGGTTCGGGAGCGGCCAGACACAACTCTTAGTATGCGTTCAGCTGCCTTGAGTGAAACCTCGTGAATGTCGGTCCGAGTTGGCAGCTCTGTGTCCCGGTGTTTCACTGCCTCGCAGGTGGCCGGGGTTTCCGCCTCCACTGATAGGTATGTGGCAGGAAGTCGTGGAAGTGTTGAACGCCCTCGGGGTGGTCGTCGTGGTCGTGAACGGCGGGATTGAGATCGTTCGGAAGGCGCGCGGGCGGCGTGACCGGAAGCGGGACGACGAGGGCTAGGCTCCTCGCGTGGCGAGGTATTTCGACGTGCATCCCGAGAACCCGCAGGCCAGGGTCATCGGGCAGGTGGCGGGCGTGATCCGGGGCGGCGGCGTCGTGGCGTACCCGACGGATTCGTGTTTTGCCCTGGGGGTTCAGCTGGGTGACAAGGACGGTCTCGACCGGATCCGGACCATCCGGCATCTGGACGAGCGACATCACTTCACGCTGATGTGCCGCGACTTCGCGCAGCTCGGGCAGTTGGTGACGATCAACAACGCGCTGTTCCGGTCGATCAAGGCGGCCACGCCGGGGCCGTACACGTTCATCCTGCCCGCCACGCGTGAGGTTCCGCGGCGGCTGCTGCACCCCAAGAAGAAGACCGTGGGGGTACGCATCCCGGAGCACGTCGTGGCCCAGGCGATCCTGGCCGAGCTGGGCGAGCCGCTGGTGTCGAGCACCCTGCTGCTGCCCGGTGACGAGGAGCCGATGACCCAGGGCTGGGAGATC
This sequence comes from Actinoplanes sp. NPDC051470, assembly GCF_040682035.1. Classification (NCBI taxonomy): domain Bacteria; kingdom Bacillati; phylum Actinomycetota; class Actinomycetes; order Micromonosporales; family Micromonosporaceae; genus Actinoplanes; species Actinoplanes sp. NPDC051470. The sequence goes on along the minus strand of NZ_JBFBAA010000010.1, from coordinate 97,930 downwards.
AAGGAGGCGCTCGACCACCAGGTCGACGCGGTCGTCGACTCGGGGGAGTGCGGCACCGTGCCGACGACCGTGATCGACTTCTCCGGCGGCGAGCCCGAAGTCCTGCGTGAGGGAGCGGGCGACCTCAGCCGGTTCGTCTAGGTTGGGTGTATGGCCATGTTCACCACCGATGACGGCGACGGGGCGCCGGTGGTGCTGCCGGCCGGGTTCTTGCGATGACGTTGTTCGAGGGCATCGACGAGGTCACCGACCCGGACGTGCTGGCGAGCCTGTCGCACGACGAGGCCGACTGGGCGCCGGTGGGCCGGGCGGTCGCCGCGGTGCGGCCCCGGTCGACCGACGAGGTCGCCCGGGTCGTCGCCGAGTGCGCGCGCCGCGGGCTGGCCGTGGTGCCGCGCGGCGCCGGGACCGGGGTGTCCGGCGGCGCCAACGCGGTCGACGACGGTGTGATCCTCGACCTCTCCAAGATGACCGCGATCCTGGAGATCGACGCCGACAACATGGTCTGCGTGGCGCAGGCCGGCGTGGTCAACGACGTGCTGAAGGCCGAGGTGGCCAAGCACGGCCTCTGGTACCCGCCCGACCCGGCCAGCTCGCCGTGGTCGACGATCGGCGGCAACGTGGCCACCAACGCCGGCGGGCCGTGCTGCCTCAAGTACGGCGTGACCAGGGACTACGTTCTCGGGCTGACGGCCGTCGTGGGCGGGCCGGCGGGGGAGTACGGCACGGTGGCCCGGCTCGGCCGCCGCACCACCAAGGGCGTCAGCGGGTACGACCTGACCAGCCTGTTCGTCGGTTCCGAGGGGACGTTCGGGGTGATCACCGAGGCCACCCTGCGCCTGCGGCCGGCCCGCAAGGAGCCGCCGCGTACGGTCGTGGGCGCCTTCGGCAGCCTGGTCGCGGCCGGTGAGGCGGTGGCCGGGAGCACCCGCCGGGGCCTGCTGCCGGCCGCCCTGGAGCTGCTCGACCGGGCCACCCTGCGGGCCATCGAGGACTGGAAGCACCTGGGTCTGACGGCCGACGCCGAGGCGCTGCTGCTGGCCCAGATCGACACCCCGGGCGTCGCCGGCGAGGCCGAGGCGGCGGCGATGGCCGAGGCGTTCACCGGGGCGGGCGCGCTGTGGGCCGAGACGTCGACGGACGAGGTCGAGGCGGAGCAGCTGTTCGCGGCGCGCCGGCTGGCGTACCCGGCCCTGGAACGTCTTGGCCCGGTGCTGACCGAGGATGTCTGTGTGCCACGGTCGGCGGTGCCCGCGATGCTGGCCGCGATCCAGGAGATCGGCGCCCGGCACAACGTGACGATCGCCACCGTCGCCCACGCCGGTGACGGCAATCTGCACCCCTTGATCATCACGCCGGTCGGGGACGACGCCGCCCGGGCGGCCGCGCAGGAGGCCTTCGAGGAGATCCTCGCCGGGGCCATCGCCGCAGGTGGGACGGTTACCGGCGAACATGGCGTGGGCCTGCTCAAGCGCGGCGGCATGCGGCAGGAGCTGTCGCCCGCGGTGCTGGCCATGCAGTCGGCCGTGAAGCAGACCCTCGATCCGCTGAACCTGTTCAATCCCGGCAAAGTGGTCGGCCTGCCCTGAATTCGCTTGTTGCCAGGTCTGTGCAACAGCCAGTCGTGCCAAATATGCTGCGGGCATGGACCAGACCGTGGCGATGCACATCGCGAACGGCATCGTGGACGCGCGGGTCTCCGCCGCCTTCGCGATCGTCTCCCTGGTCGCGCTCGGCTTCTGTGTGATGCGCGGCCGCCTCGACCTCGACGACCGGCTGGCGCCGATGGCCGGCCTGGTCGCCGCCTTCATCTTCGCCGTGCAGATGCTCAACTTCCAGGTGCTGCCCGGCGTCTCCGGTCACCTGCTCGGCGGCGCCCTGGCCGCCGTGCTGGTCGGCCCCTGGGTGGGCGCGCTGTGCGTGGCCACCGTGCTGATCGTGCAGTGCCTGCTGTTCGCCGACGGCGGCCTCACCGCGCTGGGCCTGAACATCTTCAACATGGCCCTCCTCGGCACCGCGGTCGGCTACCTGGTCGCCGTCGCCGTCCTCAGGCTGCTGCCGCGCGCCGAGGTGGCGACCTTCGTGGCCTCGGTGGTCAGCGTCGTGGTCGCCTCGCAGGGCTTCGTCCTCGAGTACGCCCTGGGCGGCACCACCCGGCTCGACCTCGGCACCGTCGCGAGCGCCATGGCCGGCGTGCACCTGCTGATCGGCATCGGCGAGGGCCTGATCGCCGCCACCACGGTCGCGACCGTCGCCAAGGTCCGACCCGATCTGGTGTACGCCTTGCGGCGAACCACTCGGGTGACGAAGGCGGCGGAGGTTCCGGCGTGACGAAAAGACTCGGGTGGTTCCTGGCCGGCGGCCTGCTGGTGGCGCTCCTGCTGGCCGGCGTGGTCAGCAACTTCGCCTCGGGCAGCCCCGACGGCCTCGACGCCACCGCGCGGCAAGGCTGCACGTTCAACGCCGACGGCGAGATCACCGGCGGCACCTGCATGGCCCAGCGGGAGCAGGAGCACCAGCTGGGCGGCAGCCCGTTCGCCGGCTACGGCATCAAGGGCCTGGACGGCCCGCTCGGCACCGCCGTGGCCGGTGTGCTCGGCGTGCTGATCACCTTCGGCGTCGGCGGCGGCCTCTTCTGGCTGGCCCGGCGCCGCAAACCGGTGCGGTCCTGAGATGGGCGCCGGTCACGCCCACCCCCTCCATCTCGAGCACGACAGCCCGCTGCACCGGCTGCCGCCCGAGGTGAAGATCGCCGCCACCCTGCTCTTCACGATCGTCGTGGTGGTCACGCCGCGCGAGCACTTCCGCGCGTTCGCCGGGTACGCCGCGCTGATCGTGATCGTGGCCGCGATCGCCCGGATCCGGCCCGGCTGGCTGGCCAAACGGGCCACTATCGAGCTGCCGTTCGTGCTGCTGGCGTTCTGGCTGCCGTTCGCCGGTCACGGCGAGCGGATCACCTGGCTGGGCCTGTCGCTGTCGGTGGACGGGCTCCACGGCGCCTGGAACATCGTCGCCAAGGGCACTCTGGGCGTACTCGCCTCGCTCCTGCTCGCCGCGACCACCTCGATGCGCGACCTGATCATCGGCCTGGACCGCCTGCGGGTGCCGGAGGTCTTCACCCAGATCGCCACGTTCATGTTGCGCTACCTCGACATCCTGGCCGAGGACGCGCGGCGGATGCGGATCGCGCGGCTGTCCCGCGGGTACGACCAGCGCTTCCTGTGGCAGGTGAAGGCGTTCGCGGTCGGCGTCGGCGCGCTGTTCCTGCGGTCGTTCGAGCGCGGCGAGCGGGTCTACCTGGCGATGCGGTCGCGCGGCTACACCGGCCGGCTGCCTCTGCTCGCCCACCGGCGGACGTCCGCGACCCACTGGGCGGCGGCGGCCACCCTCCCGCTGGCGGCGGCCGGGCTGGCGGTGTTCACATGACGGCCGCCTTGCGCGTCACGGGACTGCACTACGCGTACCCGGATGGGACCGCCGCTCTTCGCGGGATCGACCTGACCATCGCCGAGGGCGAGCGGGTCGCGTTGCTCGGCCCGAACGGCGCCGGCAAGACCACCCTGGTGCTCCACCTCAACGGCATTCTGCACGGCGGCGCCGGCACGGTCGAGGTGGCCGGCGCGACCGTCGAACCGGGCGACCGGGCCGGCATCGCCGAGATCCGCCGCCGGGTCGGCCTGGTCTTCCAGGACCCCGACGACCAGCTGTTCATGCCGTCGGTGGCCGAGGACGTGGCGTTCGGCCCGGCCAACCTGGGCCTGCGTGGCGCCGAGCTGGACGCCCGGGTCGACGAGGCCCTGGCCGCGGTCGGCATGAGCGCCCACCGCGACCAGGTGCCGCAACACCTGTCCTTCGGCCAGCGCCGCCGGGTGGCCGTGGCCACCGTCCTGGCGATGCGCCCGTCGCTGCTGGTCCTGGACGAGCCGTCGTCCAACCTCGACCCGGCCAGCCGCCGCGAGCTGGCCGACATCGTCCGCTCCCTGCCGGTGACGGTGCTGATGGTCACCCACGACCTGCCGTACGCCCTGGAACTGTGCTCCCGGGCGCTGATCCTGGACAACGGCCGCATCGAGGCCGACGCGCCCACCCGCGACATCCTCACCGACACCGACCTGCTGGCCGCACATCGCCTGGAGCTCCCGTTCGGCTTCAACCCGCTGGCCGCCGACGCCCGCCGCTGAGTTCAATCGATCTCTGTGAGTCTCCACACGTGTGTCGTGGAGAAGGTTGACGTGGAAAGTATCGCTACCGTGGCCGTCCAAGGAACCGGCGAAGGGCGATGCGAGCGTGAAGATCGGTATTGGACTTCCGAACCAGGTACGGGACATGAACCCGGCCGTCATCCCGGGGTTCGCCAAGCGGGCCGAGGACGCCGGCTTCAGCACGCTGGGAACGGTGGGGCGGCTCGCCTACCCGGGTCTGAACGAGACCGTGGCGCTCGCCGCCGCGGCCGGCGCGACCAGCCGCATCGGGCTCTTCAGCAACGTGCTGCTCGGGCCGGTCTGGCCGCCGGTGCTGCTGGCCAAGGAGGTGGCCGGCATCGACGCGGTCTCCGGCGGGCGGCTCACGCTCGGCGTCGGCATCGGCGGGCGGGATGACGACTTCGTCGCCGAGGGCTACCCGATGAAGGCGCGCGGCAAGCGCTTCGACGCCGACCTCGACACCTACCACCGGGTGTGGAAGGGCGAGCCGGTCGGCGGCGGCGACAACGCGGCCGTTCCCACCGGCACCCGTCCGGTGCCGCTGATGTTCGGCGGCATTGCCCCGGCCGCTCTCGCCCGCATGGCGAAGTGGGGCCAGGGGTACGTCGGACCGAGCGCCCCGGCCTCGATGGTGGCCGACGGTTTCGCCGGCGCCCGGGCCGCGTGGAAGGCGGCGGGCCGCGAGGGCGAGCCGCGCCTGGTGGCGATCGCCTACTTCGGGCTCGGCGACCCCGACAAGGGCGCCCGGAACGTGGGCGACTACTACAGCGTCCACGGCGACTTCGCCAAGGTGGTCGTCGACAACCTGGCCCGCACGCCCGAGCAGGTCCGTGAGGTGGTCAAGTCGTTCGAGGCGATCGGCGCCGAGGAGCTCATCCTCAACCCGACCATCGACGACCCGGACGAGGTCGAGCGCCTCGCTGAGGTCGTACTCGAATAGCCTGCCCTTGATCTGACTGCGGCGCCGCCCCGGCATCACTAGCCTCCCCGCATGACGATTTCATGGGGGATTCGGTCCATGGTGGCCACCGGGGCGACGATCTCGGTGCTACTCGCGCCGGCGGCGGCTCGTGCTGCCGCCGGCGCCACCACCGTCCTGGTCGACGTGGCCGCCGACGGCACACCCGGCAACGGCGCCAACACCGACTGGGACATCGCCGACAACGGCCGCGTGGTGGCCTTCGTGTCGGACTCCGGCAATCTCGTCGCGGGTGACACGAACGCCACCCACGACGCCTTCGTCCGCGACCTCAACGCCGGAACGACCACGCTGGTCAGCGGCGGGCGCAACGGCCAACCGGCCAACGGCCCGGTGCGGGACGTCGCCATCTCCGGCAACGGCCGGTACGTCGCGTTCACCTCGGACGCGTCCAACCTGGTGGCCGGCGACACCAACGGCCAGCGGGACGTCTTCGTCCACGACCGCCGCACCGGCGTCACCGTCCGAGCCGGCGCCGGCACCGGCCTTCAGCAGAGCCCGTCCATCTCGGACGACGGCCGCTACGTGACCTTCATCCAGGCCGACATCCCGAACGGCGTCCGCCCGCAGGTGTACGTCCGCGACCTGACCGCCGGCGTCACCCGGCAGGTTTCGGTCCCGTTCCCGGACAGCGAGGCGGCTGCCTTCAGCGCCGAGATCTCCGGCGACGGCGCCTGGGTGGCCTTCGCCGCCACGGGTGACTACGTCGGCGACGGCGGCAGCGCCAGCGCGGTCTACCTGACGTCGCGGGCCACCGGCGGAGCGATCCGCGTCAGCCCACAGACCAGCGACACCGCCCCGTTCGTGGACGCGTCCGCACCCAGCATCGACCGCGCCGGGAGCAAGGTCCTGTACGTCTCGAACGCAAGGCTGGACCCCTCGGACAGCAACGGGATGGACGACCTCTACCTGTACGACGTGGCCGCGAGGACCACCACCCTGGTGACCGCCAACGCGGCGCGCACCGGCGCCGGGGACTCCGGCACCTCCGGGGGCGCGCTGTCCGCCGACGGCCGCTTCGCCGGTTTCGGTTCGAACGCGTCCGACCTGGTCCGGCGCGACACCAACGGCTTCGTCAGCGACGCCTTCCTCCGCAACCTGGGCGCCGGCGGCACCACGCTGGTGTCGACCGACGTGTCCGGCGCCGGCGCCAACGGTCCCAGCTACCGGGCCGTTCCGTCAGCCGACGCCAGCCGCGTCCTGTTCGCCTCGGAGGCAACCGACCTCGGCCCCGACCCGGGCGACAGCCGGCCACATTTGTATCTCCGCTCAACCCCCTTCCATCGCTAGGTCGTACGGCGTCAGCCGGCGACCGTCTGGAAAGGCGATCTGCCGCAACTTCAAAAGCTCGTTGTCGTAGCTCGGTGGGGGGTGCGGACCGCAGCTCCCGCCGAGGCCGGCTCGCTGCGCTTCGCCTGCGGCGTCCGTGCCCACTCACCCTTCTTTATCCCCAAGCCGGCTCCCCACTTGCCGACGGTTCGCTGATGCGCTTCCGTCTCGCCACCCCCGGTGTCGTCGCGGGGCTGGCCGACGGGCCGCGTGGCGTCATGGCTTCCGGGCGGTTTGCCCTCGATGGAGCCGCTCACCGCGCGGTCCACGGCGAGCGGTTGGCACCGCCGGGAACGTCTCGGCGGCCGTGAACACCACGGTTACCTAGTTGACGCCGCCCATCAACCGTCGCAACGGTTTGGTCAGGGCGATCATGATCAGGCCGGCGACGATGGCGACCGCGCCGATGATGCCGAAGTAGGGGACCTCGTGGTCCTCGCTGTAGTAGTTGGCGAGCGTGCCCGACATCGCCGTGCCGAGCGCGACCGACAGGAAGAACAGGGCGACCATCTGGGTGCGGAAGGCCTCCGGCGCCAGCTTGGTGGCCAGCGACAGGCCGACCGGGGACAGCAGCAGTTCGGCCACCGTGAAGACGAACAGGATGCCGGCCAGGCCGAGCAGCGGCGCCGAGTTCGGACCGCCACCGGCCAGGGGCAGGAAGAGCAGGAACGCCACGCCCATGATGGTGGTGCCGAGACCGAATTTGATCGGCGTGGAGGGCTGGCGGCTCCCGAGCCTGGTCCAGAGCACGGTGAACACCCCGGACAGGATGATGATGAACACCGGGTTGATCGACTGCACCCAGCTCACCGGCATCTCCCAGCCGAACAGGTTGCGGTCCAGCCGCTGGTCCGAATAGACCGTGACGACCGTGAACTGCTGCTGGTAGAGGCTCCAGAAGACGGCGCTGACCAGGAACATCGGGATGAACGCGAGCACCCGGCGGCGCTCGGTGTCGTTGATGCGGTGGCTGCTCAGGATCACCGCGAAGTAGGCGATCGCGGCCAGGATGCTCAGCACCACGACGATCGTGGACAGCCTCGCGGCCGGGATCAGGCCGGCGAACGCCAGCACGGCCACCACGACGATCACCGCCACGGCGACCGCGATCACCATCGGGCGGCGCGCGGCGGGGAGCGGGTTGGCCACCTCGTTGGTCAGGCCTTTTCGCCCGTACGCGTACTGCGCGAGCCCGAGCGCCATGCCCACGGCGGCCAGCCCGAAGCCCCAGTGGAAGCCCGCCTCCTTCTGAAGCAGCCCGGTCAGCAGCGGGCCGACCAGCGCGCCCAGGTTGATCCCGAGGTAGAACAGCGAGAACCCGGCGTCGCGCCGGTCGTCGCCGGGGGCGTAGAGCGAGCCGACCAGCGCCGTGGCGGTCGCCTTGACGCCGCCGGAGCCGAGCGCGATGCCGATCAGGCCGGCCGCGACGCCGGCCAGGCCGGGGATCACGGCCAGGCAGATGTGTCCGATCATGACCAGGACGGCCGAGCCGAACAGCACCCGTTCCGGCCCGAACAGCCGGTCGGCGATCCACGCCCCGACCACGGTGGCCAGGTAGACGCTGCCGCCGTAGGCCCCGACGATGCTGGTCGCGGTGGCCTGGTCGATCCCGAGCCCGCCCTGCGCCGCCGTGTAGTACAGATAGATCAGCAGGATCCCCTGCATGCCGTAGAACGAGAACCGTTCCCACAGCTCGACCCCGAACAGATGAGCGAGCGCACGAGGCTGGCCGAAGAACGTCCGGTCCCGCGTATCAGCAATCGTCTCTGCCATACGGACGCCGTACCCCGATTCCTTGATCCACGCACCTAACCTGGACCGGTGAATTCCCTGGCGGATCCGCCGCTCTTCGCCGCTCTGTCCTCGTCGCGAAACGTGCTGCTGGCCGGCGCCGGTGGTGGGTTCGACGTGTACGCCGCCCTGCCGCTGGCCATCGCCCTGCACGACCGCGGTGTGGGCGTACACCTGGCGAACCTGTCCTTCCCCCGCTCGAACTGGTCGACCTGGACCACTGGCACGCCCCGGACATCGTCGCCGCCCGCCCCGGCACGTCGGGGCCGGACGACTACTTCCCGGAGCGGACGCTGGCCCGCTGGCTGGCCGCCAACGACCTGCCGAGACCGGTGTACGCGTTCCCGCGCACCGGCGTGCAACCGTTGCGGGCGGCCTACCGCCACCTGGTGGACGAGCTGGACATCGACGCCATCGTTCTGGTCGACGGCGGCACCGACATCCTGATGCGCGGCGACGAGGACGGCCTGGGCACCCCGGTCGAGGACATGACCAGCCTGGCCGCGGTGGCCGGCGTGGACGTGCCGGTGCGGCTGGTCACCTGCCTCGGCTTCGGCATCGACGCCTTCCACGGCGTAGTGCACACCCAGGTCCTGGAGAACCTGGCCGCGCTCGACCGGGACGGCGCCTACCTGGGCGCGCTGTCGATCCCGGGCGCGAGCCGCGAGGCCGAGCTCTACCGGTCGGCGGTGGCGGACGCGCAGGCGGCGACCCCGATCCGCCCGAGCATCGTGCAGGGTCAGATCGAGGCGGCCACCCGGGGCGCCTTCGGGGACGTGCGGTTCACCAGGCGTACCCAGGGAAGCGTCTTGTTCGTGAATCCCCTGATGGCCATCTACTTCACCGTCGACCTGGCCGCCCTGGCCGCGCGCAACCTCTACCTGGACCGCATCGAGGAGACCGTCGGCATGAACCAGGTCGCCCTGCGCATCGAGAAGTTCCGCGAGGAGATCTCGCCGCGCGTCCCACGAGCATTTCCCCACTAGAGCTAGGGTTTCGGGCATGCGTCGGCGCCGGTGGATGTGGGTGGCCGCGGGGCCGGTCGTGCTGATCGTCGCCGCGGTCGCGGTGCTCGCCTTCGGGTATCCGTCGGTGGCCGCGACCGCCTGCCCGCGCTGCTTCTCGCTGGTCGAGGCGAGCGACGGGCTCTACGTCGAGGGCGGGCTCGACGAGACCCAGCACCAGACCATGATCCGGGTACGGTCGGACGCCGACCAGCGGGTCGCCGAGTTCTACGGCGGCCGGGAGAGCGACCCGATGCTGCTCGCCTGCTTCACCGACGACTGCTACCGCCGCATCGGCGGTGGCGGCGAACGTGGCGTCGCGGTGCTGAACCGGGCGGTGATGCTCTCCCCGCGCGGCCTCGACGTGGTGATCGCCTCGCACGAGATGGCCCACGTCGAGTTCGACCGCCGCCTGGGCGACCGTGCCGACGGGGTTCCACAGTGGTTCGACGAGGGCCTGGCCGTCATCGTCTCCAAGGACGGGCGCAACATCCGCCCGCCCGGCGCCGGCGACCGTTGCAAGGTCGAGCCCACCGGCGCCCTGCCGGTCACTCTTCAGGACTGGCTGGCCGCCGCGACGGCCGACGACCAGATGTACGCGAAGGCCGCCTGCCAGACCTACCGCTGGCTCGACGCCCACGGCGGCAAGCAGGGCGTCCTCGACCTGGCCACCACCGGCTGGCGCGGCTGAGGCCTCTCAACCGGGCGGCCGGAGGCCTCTCTACGGAGGCCTCTCTACGGGGCCGCCGGAGGTCGAAGGACGGGTGTGGGAAGGCGCCAGCGCGCGCGGGCCACCGAGGCCAGGACGCCCAGGGGCAGGCAGGCGACGGCCAGCGCGGCGTAGACGATGTCGAAGCGGCCGGCGTCGGCCGGGCCGGCGAGCAGCACCGCCGCGACCGAGCTGCCCGCGAACAGGCACCCGGCGAACAGTGACACCGCGGTGGCCCGCGCCGAGGGCAGCACCTCGGTCGCCCAGGTCTGCAGCGACGAGTGCATCGACGCCCAGCCCATGCCGAGCAGCACGGCCGCGCCCGCGGCGGCCACCGGCGCCCGCGAGACGGCGGCAACCCCGCAGGCCAGCGCGCACGCGGCCGCGCCCCCGGCGATGAGCTGCCACACCGGCCGGGTGCGGGACAGCCGCCCGACCAGCCGGGCGAAGGCGAACACGGCCACCCCGTACACCGCGGTGACCAGCCCGGCCAGCGTCGGCCCGGCGCCGGCCTGCTCGGTGGCGGCGGGCAGCAGGGTGAGCGCGCCGAGCAGGATGCCGCCCTCGACCAGGGCGATGGCCAGCACCAGCAGCGTGAAGGGGGAGCGGGCGACCCGGCCGGCCGGTGCCAGCAGCGGCTCGGGATCGGGCGGGAGCGGAAGCGGCGGCAGCCGTCGCAGGAGCACGACCAGGACCAGGGCGCAGGCCGCGGACAGCGCGAACATCAGGCGCCAGCTCACCGCCGACGCCAGCGCCCCGGCGGTCGCCGAGGCCAGTGCGGTGCCCGCCGCCACGCCGGTCATCAGCGCGGCGATCGACGGCTGCCGGCGTTCGGCCGGGACGGTGTCGCCGACGTAGATCAGGCCGGCCGGGATGGCCGCCGCGAAGCAGGCCCCGGCGATCGCCCGGGCCACCCCGAGCTGGGCGGTGTTCGCGACGCAGGCGGAGGCGGCCGACGCGGTGGCGGCCAGGACGAGCGACAGCCGCAGCGTGCGGACCCGGCCCAGCCGGTCGGAGACGACACCCCAGACCGGCTGCATCACGCCGTACGCCAGGAAGTAGAACCCGGCCACGTGCACCATCGTCGACAGCGGCACGCCCAGCGCCCCGGACATCGCCACCAGCATCGGCGGCATCGCGAACCGGTCGAGCGTGCTGACGAACGTGGTCGTCTGGAGCAGTCGCAGCGCGCTCATCCCGGACCAGACCATCATGGGGACCAATCTGCCGCAACCGATCGCAACCGATCGCAACCAGGCAACTCATGCCCTCGTACCACCGCTGTCGCAGGTGTCATCACGGCACCCTCGGGGTAGGCAGCAGCAACGCGTCGCGTACCAGCTCGATCACGGCCTAGGGTTGGAACTGCAGGCCGGCGTGGTGGCCAACCCGTACTAGGGGGTATTGCTCGTGGAAACTGATCTTTTCATCGGCGGCAAGTGGGTGTCCTCGTCCGAGCGCTTCGACGTCCAGGACCCCGCCACCGGTGACGTCATCGCCTCCGTGGCCGACGGCACCGTCTCGGACGCCGCGGCCGCGGTCGACGCCGCCGCGGCCGCGCTGCCCGGCTGGTCGGCGACCGCGCCGCGGCAGCGTTCCGAGATCCTCCGGAGCGCGTTCGAGCTGATGACCTCGCGCGCCGACGAGCTGGCCAAGCTGGTCAGCCTGGAGAACGGCAAGGCGCTGGTCGACGCCAAGGGCGAGGTGACGTACGCGGCCGAGTTCTTCCGCTGGTACGCCGAGGAGGCCGTCCGGGCCGAGGGCCAGGTCGCCACCGCGCCGTCCGGCGCCAACCGCATCCTGGTCGTCCAGCAGCCGGTCGGCGTGTGCGTGCTCGTGACGCCGTGGAACTTCCCGGCCGCGATGGCCACCCGCAAGATCGGCCCGGCGCTGGCCGCCGGCTGCACGGTCATCCTCAAGCCGGCCAGCGACACCCCGCTGACCGCGCTGGCCATGGCCGCCATCCTGGCCGAGGCCGGGGTGCCCGAGGGCGTGGTCAACGTGCTGCCGTCGCGGAGCTCGGGCAAGGTGGTGTCGGCCATGCTCAAGGACCCTCGGGTACGCAAGGTGTCGTTCACCGGCAGCACCGAGGTCGGGCGCATCCTGCTCGCCCAGGCCGCCGAGAACGTGGTCAACACGTCGATGGAGCTCGGCGGCAACGCGCCGTTCGTGGTCTTCGCCGACGCCGACCTGTCGGCCGCCCTGGACGGCGCGATGATCGCCAAGATGCGCAACGGTGGTGAGGCGTGCACGGCGGCCAACCGCTTCTACGTCGAGGCGTCGATCGCCGATGACTTCGCTTCCGGCCTCGCGTCGCGCATGCGGGCGCTGCGCGTCGGGCCCGGGACCGATCCCGCCACGCAGGTGGGCCCGCTGGTCAACGAGGACACCGTCGACAAGGTCGACAAACTGGTCTCGTCGGCCCTGGAGGCGGGCGCCACCGCCGTCACCGGTGGGTCGCGGCCCGAGGGGCCCGGGTTCTACTACCCGCCGACCGTGCTGACCGGGGTGGCGCCGGATGCTCCGATCCTGCGCGAGGAGATCTTCGGCCCGGTCGCGCCGATCGTCACCTTCGAGACCGAGGAGGAGGCCGTCCGGCTGGCCAACGACACCGAGTTCGGCCTGGTGGCGTACGTCTACACCGGCGACCTGTCCCGCGGCCTGCGGGTCAGCGAGGCCATCGAGGCCGGCATGGTCGGCCTCAACCGTGGCCTGGTCAGCGACCCCGCGGCGCCGTTCGGCGGCGTGAAGCAGAGCGGCATCGGCCGCGAGGGCGGCCACGAGGGCATGCTCGACTACCTGGAGTCCAAGTACATCGCCGTCAGCTGGTGAGCCCGCCCGCTCTGCCAGACTGATCTCGTGAGCGCATATCTGGACGCCCCCACCCCCTTGGCGTTCGCCCACCGGGGTGGGGCGGCGGCCGGCGACGAGAACACGGCGGAGGCCTTCGCCCGCGCGGTCGGCCTGGGCTACCGCTTCGTGGAGACCGACGTCCACGCCACCGCCGATGGCGTTCCGGTGGTCTTCCACGACGCCACCCTCGCCCGGCTGACCGGTTCGCCCGGCGCGGTGTCGTCCATGACCTGGGCCGACCTGTCCCAGCTCCGGGTCGGCGGCGCCAGCGCCGTGCCCCGCCTCGACGACATCCTGGGCGCCTGGCCCGAGGTCCGCTTCAACGTCGACCTCAAGGCAGCCGACGTGGTGGCGCCGGCGGTCGAGGTGATCAAGAAGTGCAACGCCTCGGCCCGGGTCCTGCTGGCCTCGTTCAGCGACGCCCGCCTGGCCACGGCCCGAGCCCTGGCCGGCCCGTCGATCGCCACCTCGATGGGCCAGCGCGCGGTGACCCGCCTGCGCCTCGCGTCCCTGTCCCGCTTCCGCAAATCATCCCGCCCCCGAGGCTGGACCGACGCGGTCGTGGCCGCCCAGGTCCCGGTGCGTTCCGGCCCCGTCCGGGTCGTCGACACGGTCTTCCTTTCGTACGCTCACCAGCTGGGCCTCCAGGTCCACGTCTGGACCATCGACGACCCGGCCGAGATCAACCGCCTCCTCGACCTGGGCGTCGACGGCATCATGACCGACGACCTGACGGCATTGAAGACGGTCTACGAAAGCCGCAACCTCTGGCCCGCCTGAGCTCGACCGGCGCGTGGATGGTGGGGAACCGCCTGGTGAATGGCCGCCACGTTCGTCAATCCACGGTGTGATCGGCGTGGTCGCGGTCGGTGCTGGTGGTGACGCCTATGCTGACTCCTCGATGATGATCCGTCTCGCTGGGTCAGGGGCTGTGGGGGTAGGGATGAACGGACGGCGGGTGGTCGCCGGCCTGGCCGTGGCGGACTGGGGGCCGCCGTCGGGGTCGCCGATCGTGCTCGCGTTGCATGGGCTGACCAGCACGTCGGAGGTGTGGAGCGCGATGGCGGGGTCGCTTCCGCACATGCGGGTGGTCGCGCCCGATCTGCCGGGTCGCGGCGGGTCGACCGGGGTGCCGGAAGGGCCGGGGCTGGCCGCGCACGCTCAGGCGGTGCTGCGGATGGCCGACGCGCTGCAGCTCCATGATGTGATCGTGGTCGGACATTCGATGGGCGCGTTCCTGGCGCCGCTGGTGGCGGCCAAGCTCGGCAACCGGGCCCGGTGCGTGATCATGCTCGATGGCGGGGTGGCTCCGGAGCGTCGGTTCGCGCTGCGCCGGCCGATCGTCCGGCTGCTGTTCGGGTTCGTCGCCCGCCGGCTCGACCGCAACTGGCCCAGCGCCGAGAAGTACGCCGAGGTCGCCGAGGGCAAGGCCATCGCGAACCGGCCCGACCTGCGGCAGCCGATGCTGGAATGGGCCGAGTACATGCTGGCCGGGGGCCGGCGCCCGCGCCTCGAACGTGATCGCCTGATCGAGGACGCGGCCGACACGCTGTCGGGGCCGCCGACGCTGGGGGCGCTCTCCCGCACCGGTCAGCCCGCCCACCTCATCGCCGCGGCCCGGGGCGCCCACGACAACGCCGCCCCGTTCCTGACCGACGCCGCGCTGGAGGCCGGCCGCTCCCAGTTGCCGCGGCTGACCATCGAGCGGGCCGACGCCAACCATCTGACGCTGCTCTTCGACCCGAGCGTCCCCGCCGCGGTGGCCCGGGCCTCCTGAAACAGCCTGGGGCCGGAAAGCCCGGGCCCGGCCTTCCTGAAACCGCCCGGGGCCGGAAAGCCCAGGCCGGGGCTTCCTGAAACAGGCCGAGCCCGGGCGACAGCCCGGGCTCGGCGAAAACGGCGGAATCAGGCGACGAAGCGCGCCCGGCGCCGGCGGGCGATCGTGAACGCGACCGCGCCCCCGATCAGCAGCACGGCCCCACCGACGGCCAGCAGCGCCGCGGGCGCACCGGTGATCGGCAGCGCGCCACCGCCGGCCCCGCCGGAGCCGCCGGCCGCGTCGGCCGGAACGCCACCGGGCGGGTTGATCAGCAGCTGAGCGGTGTTGTTGCCCTGGTTGGCGTCGGCCGTGACCGAGGTCGACGACACGGTCCCGGTCAGCGGCCCGCCCTGGTCGATCCGCAGCCCGAACGTCCACAGCACCGACGTGCCGGGGTCGATCGTCAGCACGTCGGTGGTGCAGACGTAGGTCGCGCCCTTGGCCGCGCAGCCGGCCGGCACGTCGACGACCGTGACACCCCGGGGCGGCTTCACCGTGGCCACCGCGGCGGCCTCGGGGAAGCCCTTGGCGAACGCCGGGCCGTTGTTCTTCACGCCGACCGCGGCCTTCACGGTCGCGCCCGTCGCCCCGCGCACGGAAGCGCCGGCCGCCGCAACGTCGGCGGTCTGGATGCCGGTGACCTCGGTGATCGAGTACTGCGTGTCGTACGGGCTGCTGTCGGTCTGCGGGTGGGCGGTCTTGCGGGCCGCGGCCTGCTTGGTGAGGCGCAGCGCGCCGGCCGTACCCTTCGTGGCCTTACGGGCCTTGACCAGCGCGACGTTCTTGCGGTTGTCGGCCACGGTGTGCCAGGTGTACGACGGCGAGACGATGCCGGGCGCCGGGTAGTCCGGCCGCACCCGCGCCGGGGCGGCCTCGCTGGCCGCGTAGGTCGCGCCCGCGTCCAGCACGGTGTCGAAGTGGCAGTAGCCGGCGCTGACCGCGTACCAGCAGTTGCTGAACTTCTTGGCCGGCGTGTACCACGGGTCGATGTAGAAGAAGAGCTCGACGCCGTTCACCGCCGTCTCGCTCGCGTTCTTGACGCTGAGCGGCGTCCGGATGATGTCGCCCGGCTTCGCCCGGCCCCCGGTCGACGGGCCGGCCTCGAGCGCCACCGCCTCGCCGATCTCGATCGCCGACGTGCGGCCGGCCGCGCCCTCGCGGCTGGTCAGCTTGATGGTGACCGAACCCGCGGCGCCGAGCTTCGCGCCCTCCACCGGCCGGATCCACAGGTCCTCGGCCAGCCAGCCGCTCCCCGCGCGCGCCAGCGACTCGTACGTGCAGGTCAGCAGCGTCTTGCTGGTGGCCTTGCAGGGCGTGTTCCAGTCGAAGAGCGGCCGGATGACGGCGACGCCGGCCGCCTCGGACGAGTCCACCGTGATGGTCACGTCGTGCAGGGCGCCCGGCTGGTCGCCGGACACCCCGATCCACCGTGTCTGGCTGGTCGGCGCGACCAGGATGAGGTCGTCGAAGTCGATCTGGAGCCCGGACGCGGCCGGCGCGGCGGCGGGTGCCAGCGCCGCGGCCAGGAGCGCGCCCACGACACCGGCGGCGAGCCGGCGCAGGCGGGTGAATGCCACTGTAGAAATTCCTCCCCGTTGATCTTTCGAGCGGGGAGGTTACTGATCGGGTTGTTCTCCGTCGACCCGGTTACCCGGATCCGGTCGCTACCTATACCGAATCGTCACCGCCGGTGAGCTGGCGGTGAGCTGCGTAACCATCTGTTCCGCCGAGGGTGATCGCGGCCGTAGCGTGGGGCCACGTGAGATCACGGTCGGTAGGCGTGGGTCTGGTTCTGGCCAGCGGCCTGTCGGTCCACTCCGGCGCCGCGGTGGCGGCGACCCTTTTCCCGTACGCCGGCATCTGGTCGGTCGTGGCGATCCGCCTGACCGTCGGCGCGCTCCTGCTGCTCGCGGTCTGCCGCCCGGCCCTGCGGGGTCGCAGCCGCGCGGACTGGGCGGTGATCGGCGCGTTCGGTCTGGCCCTGACCGCGATGAACACGGTGTTCTACGAGGCGATCGAACGGATCCCGCTCGGGCCGGCGGTGACGATCGAGGTGCTCGGGCCGCTGACGTTGTCGGTGATCGCCGCGCGGCGCCGGTCGGCGTGGCTGTGGGCGGGGCTGGCGGTGGCGGGCGTGCTGCTGCTGGGCCGCGGTGGCTTCGACCGGCTGAACTGGCTGGGTGTGGTGCTGGCGCTGGCGGCGGGGGTGTGCTGGGCGTCGTACATCGTGCTCTCCTCGCGCGCCGGGGCCCGCTTCCCGAAGGCCGACGGTCTCGCGCTGGCGATGGGCGTCGCGGCGGTGCTGTCGCTGCCGCTGGGGATCGCCGGGGCCGGTCCGGGTCTGCTGGAGCCGCGGGTGCTCGTGCTGGGCTGCGCGGTGGCGGTGCTGTCGTCGGTGCTGCCGTACTCGCTGGAACTGATCGCCCTGCGCCGGCTGCCGACGGCGACCTTCGCGGTGCTGATGAGCCTGGGCCCGGCGATCGCGGCCGGCGCCGGCTGGGCGATCCTGGACCAGGCGCTGAACGCGACCGAGCTGGCGGCGATCGTGCTGGTGGTGGCGGCCAGCATCGGCGCGGTCCAGACGGCCCCGGCCCCGAGGCCCGCGGCGAAGGAGCCCGTTCTAGTCGGCGAATAGGGCGACGGCCGCCGCGACTGCCACCGCCCAGGCCGCCACGAGCAGGAGCGGGCGGCGGGGGACCAGAGGTGGGGGAGGCGGTGGCCGGTCGTCGGTGGCGAAGGCCTGCCAGCGGGCGTCGCGCAGGGCGGCCACGAGCTGGTCGCGGGTGCGCTGCGATGAGGTACGCGGCCACGGCGGCGGCACCGGCACGGTGAGCACCGAGTCGCCGACCGCGAGCGTGACCGCCCCTTCGTCGTCGTGCACCGCGGCCGTGTCGACCGTCCACGGCTCGGAGACGGTGCCCCGGAAGCCGACCGCCGTGACGCCGCCGACGTTCCAGTAGAGCCGCTCCCGGATCTGCCACCGCCACCCGAACTCGACCGCCGCCAGCGAGGCGAGCGCGACCACCGCGACCGACGGCCAGTCACCGCCGTACCCGGCGACGTGCATGCCTTCGGCCGCCGCGCACGCCGTGCCCAGCCCGATCGCGGCGACCGTGCACCAGGCGCGGGCCGGCGAGACGCGGTGCTCGCGGATCACCCCGGGCGGCAGCAGGTGGTCGTCGGCGCGGAGCGCGTCCGGGTCGACGAGCTGCTCCTCGTCGTCGGAGATCTCGCGCGGCAGGCCGTGGTCGGCGTCGTACGGGACGACCGTCACCGCCCCGACCGGCTCCACCGGCACGTGCAGCCGCCCGTCGACCACCACCGCGCACCATTCGCCCGGCGCCGGGTCACCGTAGAGCAGCGCCGGCCGGGTCTGCGGGTCGCCCGCCTCGTCGTCGGTGGACCAGTCGTCGGCGGTGTCGATCCCGAACTCCACCGCAGTACGCCCGTCCGCGGCCGGCACCAGCACGTGCACGTAGCCGAGCTGGTCGACGACGCGGGCGCGGCGGACCGGCTGCACCGTGCCGAACAACCGCCGCACCGCCCGGCGGCGTTCCCGGGCCCGGGCCACCAGCGCCGCGCCGACGCCGGCCGCGAGCAGCCACGCCCCGCTACCGACTGGTTGGTCGGAAACCTGCCACCAGGCGAACAGGCCGCCCGCGACCGCCAGCGCCACGCCACCCGAGACCCCGGCCACCCGCGCCACGACCGGCCAGTCCCGGGGCCAGGGCGGCTGCTCGAAGTGCCCTGCCGGCGGCCGGTGCCCCGCCGACTCCTCGACCTCCACCGGTTCCGGAACCGGCTCGTCGACCAGTCGGGGGGCGGCGAACGTCGTTCCCGGCAGGTGCACGTCGACCAGCACCTCGTGCGGCGCGTCGGCGAACAGCCGTTCCTCCTCGTGGACGGGCACCATCAGCGGCGGCAGCGCCACCGGCACCACGACGGCCGCGGCGCGCCGCGCGACAATGATCGTGACCAGGGCGTACGCGAAGGGCAGGAAGTCCCGCCAGCCGTATCCCGGCCCGAACAGCGCCCACCCGAACGCGCATACCACGGAGGCCAGGGCGGCCGCCGGCCGATGGATGTAGATCATCACCGCGGGCGCGGCCAGCAACGCGAGGGCGGCCCAGCGGGCGCCGGTCCCCGCCCCCGGCGAGCCGGGTCCGGTCACCACCACGAGCACGACGGCCACGGCGCACGCGGGCACCAGGTGTTCGAGCCGGAGGGGCGGGAGGAACCGGGTCATACCGCCGATTGTCCCGGCCGGGCCGCCCGCCCACGGCGTTTTCGAGGGTTAGGGCAGGCCGGTCAGAGGGCGGCGGCGCGAAGCCAGGTCGCGATCGCGTGGTTGACCTCGTCCGGCTTCTCCAGCATCACCATGTGGCCGGCGTTGATCGTGTCCTCGGTCAGCGACGTACAGGCCGCGCGCATCGGATCGGCCAGCGCCGAATGCACGGTGTCGCAGACCGCGTCGTAGGTGGCGTGGATGAACAGCACCGGCATCGCCAGGTGGCCGCCGCGCGGCGCGGACGACGCGTACGCCATGTTGGCCTCGTCGTTGACGTACCACGCGCAGGGTCCGCGGAAGCCGGCGCGGGTAAGCCCGGCGACCGTCGCCGTGAACTCCTCCGGCGACAGCAGCAGCTGGTCGTCGCCCAGGTCGAGGGCCTGCCGCGCCGGGCCGAACCAGCCGTCGTTCGGCACCACGTCGGCCGATCGGGACGGCCGGCCGACCGTGCCGGGGTGGCCGGGCCGGAACATCAGCTTCACCAGGTTCGGCACCGACGCCTCGAAGTCGGACACGGCCCGGTCGAAGTCGGCCGTGTACCACCGGTAGTAGCCCCACTGCCCGTCCGGGAAGCGGGCCTCGGGGTACAGGTCGCGGTCGACCAGCGGCACCAGGTTGGCCAGGGCGAAACCTTGGGGAAGGTACGGCACACAGAGGCTCACCACCGCCCGGCACCGCGCGGCGTGGTGGGCGGCCAGCGAGAACACCACCGGGCTGCCCCAGTCGTGACCGACCCAGACGGCGGGCGGCCCGCCCAGCGCGTCGTGCAGCGCGACCATGTCGGCGACGATCTCCCGCTGCGCGTACGCGGAGGTGTCGGCCGGAACCACCGACGAGCCGTAACCGCGCATGTCCGGCGCGACGCACCGCCAGCCCCGCGCGGCGAAGTGGCTGAGCTGGGCCCGCCACATGAAGCCGCGCTCGGGCCAGCCGTGCAGGAAGATCATCAATGGCCCGTCGGCCGGGCCGTCCTCGATCCAGGAGGTGTCCACCACACGGAGGCTACCGCTGCGAATCGCCGGTCAATCGCCGGTCGGTCGCCTGTTGCCGGTGTCCCGGATGCACCAGAGTGGACACCACGCCGGGATGGAACCGCAAGCGACGCTCACGGGGGAGTCGCTCGGGGGTACGGGGAGTATCCGGGCGCGAGTGCGGCGGCCCTGCCCTCCAGGGCCGCCGCTCAGGTTCTCGCCGGCGGTGGACGGGCGGCCGGGTGGTGGGCTCCTTGGGCCCGCTCCGGCTCCACCGCCGGCGATATACAGCTCGGGTCAGGACCGTGCGACCGGCTTGTCGACGCCGGCCAGGATCGAATCCGACCGCTGCCAGGCGTTCTGCGCGGCCACCGGGTCGCCGGCCGCCTCATGCGCCTCGGCCAGGTGCCGGGACGCCTCGGCCTCGGAATACCGGTCGCCGAGCTCATGGAAAACCTGCCGGGCCTGCTGGTGGTGGGTGACCGCGCGCCGAGGGTCGCCCAGTCCGGCGTACGCGCGACCGAGCGTGTCGAGCGCGACCGCCTGCCCGTGCCGGTTGCGGACCGTGATGAACAGCTCGACCGCCTTCTGCGCGTTGTCCCGGGCCTCGGCCGATTGCCCGAGCAGCGTGTGACACCAGGCGATGCTGGTCATCGCGTCCGCGACGCCCTCGACGTTCTGGGCGCCCTCGAACAGCCGCCGCGCCTCGGACAGGTGCTCGAACGCCTCGTCCTGCCGGCCCTGCTGCTGGGCGGTGTACCCGAGGCCGTGCCGGGCCCGGGCCATCCCGAGCACGTCGTCGAGGCTGGTGGCCTGGGCCAGCGCGAGATCGAGGTGGACGCGCGCCTCGTCGAAGCGCTCCAGCCGGAACAGCGCCCGGGCCAGCCCGCGGTGGGCGTGGATCTCGCCCCGGATGTCGCCGGCCCGGCGCGCGGCCTCCAGGGCGATCTGGTGCGCGCGGATCAGGTCGTACCAGTGGCCGCGGCGCTGCATGAAGGTGGTCAGCGCCCAGGCCAGCCGCCAGGTCCGGCCGGGGAAACCCTGATCGGCCGCCATGGTGACGAGCGCGAGCAGGTTGGCGCGCTCGGCGGCCAGCCACGTCATCGCGGTGTCGTCGTCGGCGAACAGGTCGGGCGCCCGTTCGTCGACCGGCTCCCGGAACGGCTCCAGGGTCTGCGCGGCCGCCGACGACCAGAGCAGGTGGGCGTCGAGCAGCCGGGCCCGGCCGGCGCGGATCTCCGCCGGGTCGTCGGTGCGCAGGCATTGTTCGCTCGCGTACGACCGCAGCAGGTCGTGCATCGTGTACCGCCCCGGCGCCCGCTCGGTGAGCAGCTGAGTCCGGATCAGCTCGGCCACCAGTTCGGTCGCGGGCCCGCCGGCCAGCGCCTCGGCCGCCATCTCGGACACGTCCGGACCGGGGTTGAGACTGAGCAGCCGGAACAGCCGCGCCGCCCAGGGCGAGAGGATCCGGTACGACCAGGAGAACACGCTGCGCAGGTCGGTGTGCTCGTCGTCGCTGGCGAACGCCGGCATCCCGGCGGCCAGATCGCCGGCCACCCGGGTCGCGGTCAGCATCGGCTCGGAGACCAGGCGCCCGGCCACCACGGCGAGCGCGAGCGGCAGCCGCTGGCAGCGGTCGATGATGGCCCGGACCGCGTCGGTGTCGCCGTCCAGCCGGGCCGCACCGACCCGCCGGGTGAGCAGGCCGGCCGCGTCGGCCGTGCTGAGCATCTCGAGCCGGATCGGCCGGGCGCCGGCGGTGGCGACCAGCCCGTGCAGCGGGTTGCGGCTGGTCACCACGACCACGCAGCCGGCCGTGCCGGGCAGCAGCGGCCGCACCTGGGCGGCGTCGCGGGCGTTGTCCAGCACGATCAGGATGTGCTTGCCGGCCAGCACGCTGCGGAAGAGGCTGAGCTGCGCGGCCGGGTCGTCGGGCACGGCGTGCGGCGGCACGCCGAGCGCGTCCAGGAAGCCGCGGACCGCCTCGGTCGGCGGCACCTGCTCGCCCGGCCCGTACCCGCGCAGGTTGACGTAGAGCTGACCGTCCGGGAACCGGTCGACCGCGCTGTGCGCCCAGTGCACCGCGAAGCAGGTCTTGCCGACTCCGGCCGGGCCGGTGACGGTCCACACCACCGGCAGCTTTCCGGCGTCGTCGGAGATGTCCAGCTCGGTCAGCTCGGCCGTGCGCCCGACGAAGACGGCCGTGTCGGCGGGCATCTGGGCCGGCCGGGGCCGGTGCCGGCTGGGCGCGACGGCCGGCGGTTCGGCCGGGGACGCGGCCGCGGTCAGGAAGGACGTCCGGTCGTCGTTGCTCAGGCCGAGCGCCTCGGCGAGCCGCCGGACGGTGGCGGGGCGCGGCCGTGCGATGCGTCCGGTCTCCAGGTCGCGAATGTTGCGCACGCTGACGCCGCTGTCCGCGGCGAGCTCTTCCTGGGTCAGTCCGCACCTGCGGCGGGCGGTCCGCAGTGCCTGGCCGAACAAGCCGCCTCCTTCCCCGAGCATCGACGACCGTCCCATCGTGCCGGTTCGGCGGTCCGGGAAGAAGGCCGGGGCCGGAAAACCCGGGAAACCATGTCGAGTACGCCGTTCCGGCTCCGACCCACGGGCACAGGCCACACCAACGTCAGGGAGCCGAGATGCCGAAGTACCTGTTGATCCAGAACTACGAGGGCGGCCGGGGTTGCGACACGCCGATGGGCGAGTGGGACCCGGCCGACATCCGTGCCCACATCGACTTCCAGGTCGCGCTGGACGCCGAGCTGAACGCCTCGGGCGAGCTGATCGACTCGCAGGGCGTGGGCCAGGCGGTGACCGTGGTGGTCTCCGACGGCGCCGCGACCGAGGCGAGCCAGGCCCCGGTCGAGGGCCGGCTGGCCGGGTTCCGGCTGGTCGACGTGGCGACGCCGGACCGCGCGGTGGAGATCGCGGCCCGGTGCAGCGCCGCTCCGGCCCAGGGCGGCAAGCCGATCCAGCAGCCGGTCGAGGTGCGCGAGGTGATGACCGCTCCATAGACAACTCTTGATATTTGGGTCGGGGAGCCTGATTGTTAACTGACTTGCCGGTTATCCCCGACCCAAGGAGATCCCCGATGCGCAAACTCCTTGCCGCGGCCGTCGCGATCGCCGCGGCCGTGGCCTCCTTCGGCGTCCAGCTGGCCGCCGCCGAGGCCGTACCAGTCCAAGCCGCACCCGCCACCTTCACGCACCCCGGCGTGCTGGTCAGCCGTCCCCAGCTCGACTTCGTCAAGGCCAAGGTGCAGGCCGGCGAGCAGCCGTGGCTGAACGCCTACAACCAGATGATGAGCAGTCGCTACGCCTCGCTGTCCCGGGTGCCCGCCCCGCGCGCCACGGTCGAGTGCGGCCCGACCTCCAACCCCAACTACGGGTGTACGGACGAGCGCGAGGACGCCATCGCCGCCTACACCGACGCGCTGGCCTGGCACATCACCGGGAACGCGGCGTACGCCCAGAAGTCGATCGCCCTGATGGACGCCTGGTCGGCCACCATCCAGCGACACACCAACAGCAACGCGCCGCTGCAGACCGGCTGGGCCGGCTCGGTGTGGCCGCGAGCCGCCGAGATCATCCGGTACACCTACGGCAGTTGGCCCAACCAGAACCACTTCGCGACCATGCTCCGCGAGGTCTACCTACCCGTGGTCATCGCCGGTGACTCGCGGACCGGCAACTGGGACCTGACCCTGGCCGAGGCCTCGATCGGCATCGCGGTCTTCCTCGAGGACCGCACCGCCTACGACCGCGCGATCGCCCGGTTCCGGCTCGCGGCGCCCGCGTTCCTCTACGTGACCTCGGACGGCGTGCGGCCCAAGTACCCGCCGGCCAGCAGTGTCGACACCCCGGCCGAGCTGGTCGGCTTCTGGCACGGGCAGAGCACCTACAGCGACGGGCACGCCCAGGAGACCTGCCGCGACTTCGTTCACACCGGGTATGGCATCTCGGCTATCTCGCACATCGCCGAGACCACCCGCATCCAGGGCGGCGACCTCTACCCGGAGCTCCAGGAGCGGTTGCGGCACGCGCTCGGCTTCCACACCAGGTTCGAGAACGGCACCGCCGTCCCGTCGAGCGTCTGCGGCGGATCGGTGACCCTCGGCCTGGGCCCGGTGACCGAGGTCGGCTTCAACGCCCTGCACAACCGCCTGGGCATCGCGATGGCGAACACCGAGTCGTACACCGAGCGAAAGCGGCCGCAGGGGTCGAACAACCTCTTCATCGCGTGGGAGACGCTCACCCACGCCAACAACCCGGCGTAACCGGGTCGATACACTTTGACCCCGTTCTGTACCCTCTGCGAGCCGAAGGTGAAGGAGGCTCGAATTGGGTACAGGACGGGCGGCTCGGGTGGCGATCGCCCTCACGGCTGTCGTGGGTCTCGCCGCGTGCACGGGGTCGGCCGAAGGCGTCGAGACGCCCGCGCTGGACGCCCCGGGCACGGTGCTCACCACGGTCAAGCCGGTGCGCCAGGACGTGGTCAACAAGATCAGCCTGACCGGCAAGGTCGCCATCGACCCGGTCTTCGGCATCGTCGCGCCGACCGCGGGCGAGGTGCGCTACCTCGACAAGGAGCCGACCCGGACGCCGGTCCGGAACGACACCTGGGTGGCGTCGGTCTGGTGGGACGGCGAGAAGACCGAGGTCGAGATCCCCAAGGGCTCGACCCTGGCCGGGCGCCTGATGCCGGACCGCTCCCAGGTCAGCGAGGGCATGCCGATCATCTCGGCCAAGCACGCCGGGTACGGCGTCGTGGCCGAGATCGACAGCGCCCAGGCCTACCGGCTCAACGGCTCGGCCCAGTCCGTGACCGGTCAGATCAAGAACGGACCCGGTCCCTTCGCCTGCAAGCCGCTCGGCACCGTGGCCGCCCTCCCCGAGGGCACCATCCCCGAGCCCGAGCCGACCACCCCGCCGACGCCCGGTCCCGGCGCCACCCAGCCCGCCCCGGATCCGAAGAACCCCGAGGAGCAGACACCGGCGGGCGGTTCCGAGTCGACCGGGCTGCGCCTGGTCTGCACCGCGCCGAAGAGCGTCAAGCTGATCAACGGGGCCGAGGTGACCCTCGAGGTGATCACCGGCAAGGCGGCCAAGGCGCTCGTGCTGCCGATCGAGGCCGTCGCGGGCAGCCAGGGCAAGGGCAAGGTCGACGTGGTCGCCGACGGCCGTACCCGGAAGACCGTCAACGTCACGCTGGGGCTGACCGACGGCCGGTTCATCGAGATCAAAACCGGTCTGAAGGGCGGAGAGACCATCGCGGTGCCCGGACCGGACCTGCCGGACGCGCCGCCGGCCGCCGGCGACCCGAACGCCAACCCCTCCGGGCCGAACGGATGACCGCGCTGATCGAGCTCGGCGGGATCCGCAAGACGCTCAAGGGCCAGAAGCAGCCCCGGGTCATCCTGGACGGCGTCGACCTGCGGGTGGACCCGGGCGAGAGCGTCGCGATCGTCGGCCGGTCCGGGTCCGGCAAGAGCACCCTGCTCAGCGTGCTGGGCCTGTTCGACCGGCCGGACGAGGGCAGCTACCTGCTGCACGGGCAGGAGATCAGCCGGTTGCCCGAGCGCAAGGCGGCCCGGCTCCGCAGCGCCGAGTTCGGCTTCGTGTTCCAGCGGTTCTTCCTGCTCAAGCACCTGACCGCGGCCCAGAACGTGGCCATGGCGCTGGTCAACGGCCAGGGCTGGCTGCCCCGGCGGGAGCGCAGGCGACGGGTGCTGGCCGCGCTCGAACAGGTCGGCATCGTGCACCTGGCCAAGAACAAGCCGGCCAAGCTCTCCGGTGGCGAGCAGCAGCGGGTGGCGATCGCCCGGGCCCTGGTCCGTGACCCCAGGGTGCTGCTGGCCGACGAGCCGACCGGCGCCCTCGACCTGGAGACCGGCACGCTGGTGATCGACGCGCTGCACGCCGCCACCGAGCGTGGCTGTGGCCTGATCCTGGTCACCCACGACCGGGATCACGCGGCGCGGATGGGCCGTACCCTCGACCTCCAAAATGGGGTCCTGAACGAGCGGGTGCTCGCGTGAGGCGGCTCTCCGGCCGCGGCCGCTCCGCGCTCGTCATCGGGATCCAGGGCATCCGCGCCCGCAAGCTGCGCACGCTGCTCTCCATGGTCAGCCTGTTCCTCGGCGTGCTCGCGGTGGTCGTCGTGCAGGCCGGCGCCAGCATCGCCGAGAAGGCCATGTTCGCCGACATCGAGCTCCAGCAGGGCGTCGAGGGCAGCAAGACGATGTACCTGGGCGCCGAGCCGAACACCACCAAGATCGTGCTGGACGTCACCAAGGGCCGGCACGACGTGATCGCCATGGTCGGCATGCAAGCGATCATCGGCGAGCCCGGGGTGCGGCCGGTCAACGAGGGTGGCTCGCCGATCGGCGAGAACTGGGGCGGCGGTCCCGGGCCGGAAGCGGGCGGTGCCCCCGCCGGCCAGGCGGTCGAGGTCCGGCTCAGCGCGCTGACCGGAGACGTACGCGTGTTCCGCCCGTACCGCCAGCGCGACGGCCAGTGGCTCGACTTCGCCACGGTGCCGTCGGTGGCGCCCCGGCTGGTCCTCAACGAGGCCGCGGCCAAGGCGTTCCAGCAATATCACGTGCCCGCCCAGATGCGGATGAACGGCCAGCAGCAGACGGTCACGCCCCGGTTCGTCGGCGTGGTCGACGACGCCAACCCCAGCCCGACCGCCTACGCGCGGCTGGACGAGGTGAACCGCTGGAACGCGGGGGAGCAGGCCGCGGCGCCGAACGGTGGCCCCTCCGGCGATCTCCAGGTGCTGCTGACCGCCTCGACCCCGGTCACCCAGGTCCTCCAGACCCGGCTCAAGGCGGTGGGCGCCGACGCGTACGTGGACACCGTCCAGTCCCGCGAGGAGATGGCCAAGGAACTCCGGCTGATCCGGCTGATCTTCCTGGCGATGGCCGGCCTGGTCCTGCTCATCGGCGTGGCCGGCATCCTCAACGTCGGCCTGGCCAGCGTCGGCGAGCGGGTCGAGGAGTTCGCGCTGCGCCGGGCGGTCGGCACGCCCCGGCTGCTGCTGGCCGGCATCGTGCTGACCGAGACGCTGCTGACCGGCATGTTCACCGCGGCCGCGGCGATCGGGGCCGGCGCCGGCGCCCTGCGCCTGGTCAGCATGTTCTTGGGCGACCGCGAGCCGTTCCTGGCCGACGTGGTCTTCCCGTGGGACGCGGGCGTGGCCGGCATCATCGCCGGCCTGATCGCGGGCATCCTCGGCGGCGCCGTCCCGGCGCTGCGGGCGGCGGGCATCCCGATCGCCACAGTGATGCGCGCCTAGTTCCGGGCCCGGATCAGGGCCGGATCAGGGCCGGATCAGGGCCCGGATCAGGAGGGCAGCGCCCATTTCTGCGCGGCGCTGCCGGAGCAGCGGGTCATCGCGACCGACTCGCGGCCGGCCGCCGAGCGGGTCAGGCAGCGGCCGGACGACGCGCTGGTCAGCGTGCCGTTGCCGCCGACCCGCCAGTGGGTGACGTCGCGGTCGCCGCAGCCGGTGATCCGGACCATGGCCCAGCGGCTGACGTCGGCGCACATGTCGCGGACCCGCAGCGTGCCGTCGGTGGCCAGGGTGAAGGTCTGTGCGCTGGTCCCGTTGCAGGTGAAGAGCTGGATGCGGTTGCCGTCGGCCGGGTTGTTGGCGAAGAGGTCGAGGCAGCGGCCGTCGTCGGCGGTGATCCGGCCGGTCCGCGCGGCGGGCGCGGGCGGCGGCGCGAGCAGCAGCGGGTTCTTCGCGCCCTCGGTCGCGGGGGCGGTGGTGGCCGGCGTGCTGGGCGTGCGCGCGGGTTGCTCGGCCGGCTTCTCCCGCACGGTCTCGCCCTGAGGCGTTGCGGCGCGGGTCTGCTCCGGGGTGCCCTCGGTGTCCGAGCGGCCGCCGTTCTCGGTGTCCGAGCGGCCGCCGTTCTCGGTGGCCGGGTCGGCGGTGGGCGTCCCGTCCTCGAACGGCCTTCTCAGGCGCGGCCACCGCGCCCTCGGACGGGGACGGCCGGGCCGGTGGCCGGGCGCCGGCGATCAGCGGCGCACGGCCGGTCGAGTCGTCGGGGGCGAACAGCGCGTAACCCGCGGTGGCAAGCCCGGCCGCGGCGACCGCACCGGCCGCGGCCAGCACCACCGCGCGCCGGCGTCGGGGCGGGGCGAGCGGCGTGCCGTAGAGGACCGGCTCGGCGGCCGGCAGGACGGCCGGAAGCTCCTCGGGCGACACCACCGTCGGGTGGTCGGTGCCCACGGGCCAGCGCACGTCGGTCTGCGTCGCGGCGCCGCCGCGCACAGGGGAATGCAGGTATCGGCGCACCAGCAGCGGTTCGCCGAGGTCGCCCTGCCCATGGTCACTCATCGCGGTCTTTCATAGCCGCCGCCCAACCTACCCATCGGGGCCCACTGGTGATCAACCGTCCGTTCGGTCGAGATCACCACCCGGAATGGGCGGCCGGAGGGATGCGGCCGGAACCGCATCCCTCCGTTCCGGTGCTACCGGTAGCCCGGAGGCGTGAAACCGAGCCAGCGGTCGACCTGATCAGCAACGGTCACCGTGGAGTCGAAGACGGCACCGTCGTGGTTCCGGCCGGTCAGGGTGATCAGCTGGACCGGCTGCGTTCCCCAGGACTGGAGCTGAGGCACGAGGGCATCGCGGGTGATCTCGTAGGGCACGGCCTCGTCCAGGGTGCCGTGGACGATCAGGATCGGCGCCGTCGGCGCCCGCTGCGCGGGATTGCCGTACTGGCCGAGCTTGTCGACGATGCTCTGCGGCACGACACCGCCGGGCACGAGTTCGTCCGCCTCCAGGTCGTCGAACGCCTCCAGGATCTGGTAGAGGCAGTCCTGGTCGCCCAGCGAGGCGGCCGCCGTCTTGGCCGGCTGCGCGAAGACCTGGGCGGGCTTGACGCTCGAGTCGACGGCGGCCAGCCCGGCCACGGCCATCACCAGGTAGCCCTGGCCCTCGGTGCCCGGGATGGCCGGCGCGATCAGGTCCAGATTCGACGCCGGCGCGATGGCGGCGACACCCTTGAGCACCAGGTTGCCGTCGTAGCCGGGCGCGATCTCACCGGCGAAGAGGCCGCCCTGGCCGCCCTGGGAGTGGCCGTCGATCACGTAGTTGGTGGACAGCCCGGGATAGAGGATGCGGGCCGACTTGACGATGTCGATGATCGACCGCGCCTCGCTGTCGCCGACCAGGTACGGGTGCTGCTGCGGGGTGCCGAGCCCCGGGTAGTCCGGCGCGACCACGGTGTAACCCCGGCGCAGCAGTTCGAGGACGGCCTTGCGTGCTTCCGGCCAGAAGACCTGGAAGTTGGTCGACGGGGTGCAGTGGTCGGCCAGCCCGGTGGTGCCGTGGGCCCAGACGACGACCCGGTTCCTCTTCAGGGTGGTCCTGGGGGTCAGGATCAGGCCGGTGGCGGTGATGGAGGCGCCGCGGATGTCGGTGGTCCGGTACTCGACGCGGACCGCGGTCCCCTTGGCCGCGAGGTCGGCCGGCAGGGTCACGACCGTCGTGCTGACGATGGTGCCGGGGACCGGCGCCGCCGCGACAGCAGGGGTTCCCCCTGCGATCAGACCCGCGGCGATGAGGACGGTGATGAGGAATTTGCGCACACTTGCTCCCTTGAAAGTGAGCCCCCGGCATGATCTTGGACAAACAGCCTGTGTGAGGCATGTTCCAGACATCACGCGACGGACCGTCCGATCAAGGGCCGCGGGGACGTGTTCCCGCGCCATTCGGATGATCCTTTAGTGGCGAACCGGCTACGCATTGACGATGCTGAAGGGGTAGGCCGCGTTCCAAAAACCGACCACGCCTCGCACTTGGCCGGATTTTGAAACGCGACCTAGGCACCACGACAACGCCGTCTGGGTCCGGGAGGAATCATGCGCATCTCCGACGTTCTGCGTATCAAAGGTGATCGGGTCATCACGGTCACGCCGGACACCAACGTGGCCGGGCTGTTGAGGGTGCTGGCCGAGCACGGGATCGGCGCCGTGGTGGTCTCGCCGGACGGCGTGGCCATCGCCGGGATCGTCAGTGAGCGCGACGTGGTGCGGGCCATCGCCGAGCGGGGCGCCGGCGTGCTGACCGAGCCGGTCACCCGGATCGCCACCTCGAGCGTGCGTACCGTGACGCCCGAGGTCTCTCTCGAGGACGTCGAACGGCTGATGACCGACGGCCGCTTCCGGCACGTGCCGGTGCTGGTCGACGGCCGGCTGGGCGGCGTGGTGAGCATCGGCGACGTGGTGAAGAACCGGATGGACGAGCTGGAGAGCGAACGCAGCGAGCTCGCCGGCTACATCACCGGCGAGCGTCCCTGAGCTGCGGTTCCTGGTTACGAGAGCGGGCAGGTGCTCCGGTAGTCGGAGATCGCCGTCCCGCTCGGGCCCGGGCAGATGAACTGGTCGTACCGGGTGTCGTCGTCGACGAACCGCTTGAGCCAGGCCACCGCGTGCTTGGCCGTCGGCGTGTTCACCGACTGCGGGAAGAAGTGGCTGGCGTTGTTCAGCTCCACGTACGACTTCTCGGCCGACGCCGGGATGGAGTTGTAGAACGGGATCGCGTGGCTGGCCACCGGGGCCACCGTGTTCGACTCGCCGCCGATGATCGCCGTCGGCACCCGCAGCGTGCTCCACGACTTGGTGCCGTTCCACGGCGCGAGCGGCACCGCGGCCTGCAGCGACGGCCGGCTTCGGGCCGCCTCGAGGCTTCCGCCGCCACCCATCGAGTGCCCGGCGACGGCCAGCCGCGACGTGTCGATGCGGGCACGCACGGAGCTACGCGTGGTCAGGTAGTCCAGCGCGGCGAGCAGCTGCCGCCCGCGGGACGCTTCCAGGATCGAGTTGGTCGGGTCGGGCCCGCGTTCGTACGGGCTGTCGGCCTGGGCGGGGGACGCGGCGACCGCCGAGCCGGCCATCAGGGCCAGAGTGGTCGCCGCGGTCGCCAGCCAGCGGCGGAGATTCGTGGAGGACTGCACGCCGTCTTCTCCTTCTGGGTGAACGGATCGACGGCTGTCAGTCTTGGCCGGGTGCCGGTGTCGGGACATCGGTGAAATCACCGGTCCTCAGGGTGCCGGGGCAGTGCCGATGACGGCCGATCCCTCTCCCGGCGGCTGGACCTCTTCCGGCGGCGCCGCCACCCGTCAGTACGCCAGGTTGACGTGAGCCCGGTGCTGGTCCCCCTTCTCGATCAGGTCCACGAGCCCGAGCGCGTAGTCCGCGCCGGAGATCGTTCCGCCGTCCTCCGGCGCGACGGCGACCTCGCCGCCGGCCCGGTATCGGCCCAGCCGCTCGCCCGGCGCGAACGAGCCGAACGTGCCGGCCGGGCTCACGTACACCCAGTCGAGCGTCTCCGGGGTGGCGGGCAGGTCCTCGATGACGACCGCCGCTCCTGCGCGGATGTCCTCGTGGAACTCGGCGCTTCGCGCGGCACGCTCGGCGGGTGCGTGGCTGAGGCCCTCCACGAAGCGCGGTGCGCCGGCCGCCGGGCGCAGCGATGAGAACCCGCCGACGACGTACAGCCGCGCGCCCCCGGCGTCGGCGAGCCGGGCGACCGTACGGTAGACGTCGCGGAACGAACCGGGCGGGGAGAGCGCGGCCACCACGACGTCCGCACGGGTGACCACCGATGACAGCGCCGCCTCGTCCGTGGCGTCGCCCCGCACGTAGTGCACGCCCGGGACCGGCGCGGCCGGAGCCGAGCGGCTGAACGCGGTGACCTCGTGACCGCGCGCGGCCGCCTCCGCGACGACGGCCGATCCGGCGTAGCCGGTGCCGCCGATCACAACGATGCGGGACATGGGGTGCCTTTCTCTCGAGGGCTCTGCGGTTACCGTGCGGGACCAGGTCTCCCACGGGAAAAGGCACGTGGGCCGGACATGGTGAACCGGTCGCCTACGCTGTGATTGCAACGATAGCAACGAAGGGATATCGTTGGAACGTGAAGGCAGTCACCCCGCAGCCGACCCGCGACGTTGTACGCGCCCGGCTGATCGAAGTCGCCGCACGCCTGCTCGCCGCTGAGGGGCCTGACGCGGTGACCACGCGCTCGGTCGCGCTCGCCGCCGGTGTTCAGGCGCCTTCGATCTACCGCCTGTTCGGGGACAAGGACGGGTTGCTCGATGCCGTGGCGGAACACGGCTTCGCGAGCTACGTGGCGCAGAAGCCCCCCGTCGACACCGACGACGATCCGGTCGAAGGTCTGCGCGCCGGATGGAACCTGCACGTCGGCTTCGGCCTCGCGAACGCCGCCCTGTTCCGGCTCATGCACGCGGCGAAGCGAACCCCTGACGGGCAGGCCATCGTCGAGTCCGGCACGGAGATACTGCGACAGCGAGTGCGGCGGGTCGCCCGGGCGGGACGCCTGCGCCTGCCCGAAGATCGCGCCGTGGCGCTCATCCACGCGGCGGGCACGGGCGTCGTGTTCACCCTCATCGACCAACCCGACGACGAACGGGACGAAACCCTCGCCGATCTGGCGTGGGAAGCCGTGCGCACCACCATCCTGATCGACCCGCCCGAGGCCGAGCCTTTCGCCCCGGCCGTTGCGGCCGTCACCCTCCGTGCGGCCCTGCCCGGCCTCACCGCGCTCACGGCCCACGAGGCTGCACTGTTCGGCGACTGGTTGGACCGCGTCGCGGATTCCGACCCACAGGTGCCGCGTCCCGATGCACTGTGACGATCGGTATTCAGGGCGCCGTGCAGGATCTCAACGTTTACGACGGACGATAACGTCGCCGTACGAGGTGTGTGCGCGCACCTCGGCGTGCCGCTGGCCGCCGCCCGGCGCGTCGGACGCGGTCAGCCGGTTGTGCACGGTCCCGAAGGAGGTGTGCAGGTCGAGGTAGGCCGGCAGACCCTCCGGCACGCCGACCTCGAGCTCGCCCAGCGCGGTCTTCAGCGACACCGTCCCACCGGCGATCTCGTCGATCCGGATGCTGCCGTTGGCGGTGGCCGCGTCGACGTTGCCGCCGGCCCGGCCGACCATGACGCTGCCGTTCGACGACCGGGCCCGCAGGTCGCCGCCGACACTCTCCAGCCGGGTCTCGCCGTTGCCGGTCTTGAGCTGAGCGTTCTTGCCGACCTCGCCGACACGCACCTCGCCGGAGCCGCTGACCGCGGTGGCGTCGCCGTCCACGGTCAGCACGGTCAGCGCGCCGGCCCCGGTCCGGGCGTCGACCGAGGCGACCCGCTCCAGCCGGACGTCGCCGACGCCGGCCTTGACCCGGCAGTCACCGAGGGCGCCGCGGCTGGTCAGGTTGAGGATCCCGCCGTCGGCGTCGATGCCGGACCCGGTGGCCAGGGTGATCTCCACGTCGACGACGCCGGCCTTGCCGCCGAAGATGCCGAAGTTCTTCTGCTTGGGTCCCTTCACCAGCAGGCGGCCGTTGGCGTACTCGACGACGGTCTGCTCGGCGAAGGTCTGGTCGCGGTCGCTGCCGGGGTTGGCCGGACGGACCTCGACGGTGGTGCCCGGGGTGTCGCCGGCGGTGACGCGGACGTTGCCGGCGACCACGTTGATGGTGGCCTCGATGGGACCGGTGGTGTCGAAATCGGGCATGGCTGCGCGAGCCCCCTTCAGGAGGGATGGGTGGTGGTCGGAAGGTCGGGAAGGCCTCAGCGCGCCCAGCCGGTGAACCGGTCGGAGCCGGTCATCGTGCGGCGGACCGGCGGAGGGGTGGCGCCGCCCGGGCGCTGGACGGCGGCCGAGGCGGCGCGGACCAGCCAGGCGTTGACCGAGAGGCCCTCGTTGCTCGCCGCCTCCTCGATGCGGGCCTTGAGCTGGTCGGGCAGGCGGAGGTTGATGCGGGAGACCGCGTCGTCGCTCTCGGCGACCGGCGGTGGGGGAGCGGCCGGCGCCTCGGCCACCGGCTCCTCGGCCGGGGGCAGGGTGACGACGAAGGCCGGCGAGCGGTCGCGCAGGCGGACCTGGACGGAGCCCGGCGCCATCTCGGTGGTGATCTCGTCGGCGGCGCGGCTGAGCGCGTCCAGCAGGGCCAGCCGGAACGCCGACTCCATCGGCGCGGTGAGCCGTTCGGCGAGGGCGCGGGCGTCGGCGCCGCCCAGCTCGGCGGCGTTGGCCAGCTCGTCGCGGAGCTGCTCGACGTAGGGCGTGATGTCCATGGCACCAATATGGCACCACTATGGCGTCATCGCAAGCCGGGCATGATGCCATCACCTGTTCGGCCAGGTCATACCGGCTCCAGGGACAATACCGGCGCTATACGCGAATACGTATCTTCCTTGCATCCCGGGCTTACCGTGCGCCGGATCGCGAGAGGTCACCCCCCGACATGTCCCTCCTCCGCCGCCTGGCCATCGCCGGGCTTGCCGCCACCCTCATGGCCGGCCCGTTCGCCGCCCCCGCGGACGCCGCCACCGCGCACACCAGCGCCCAGGAGAAGCGCCGGGTCGACGCGGTCAAGACGCCGAAGCTCAAGTGGTACAAGTGCTACTCCTACGCCGAGTGCGCCACCGCCCAGGTGCCACTCGACTACGACCGGCCGAGGGGGCAGAAGACCGAGATCGCCCTGGTCCGGGTACGCGCGACCGACCGCAAGCACCGCATCGGCAGCCTCTTCGTCAACCCCGGCGGCCCCGGCGGATCGGCCACCGAGATGGCCATGCTGTCACCGTTGTTCCTCAGCGAGGCGGTGCTCAGCCGGTTCGACATCGTCGGGATGGACCCGCGTGGGGTCGGCTTCAGCGACCACGCCGAGTGCTTCACCTCGACCCGGGCGCAGACCGTCGCGCTGAAGGGCATGACGCCGGTCTTTCCGTACGGGAAGAAGGAAGAGAAGGCCTTCATCGCCTCGGCCGAGAAGCTGGGCCGGGC
The DNA here is from genome assembly GCF_040682035.1 of Actinoplanes sp. NPDC051470. Classification (NCBI taxonomy): domain Bacteria; kingdom Bacillati; phylum Actinomycetota; class Actinomycetes; order Micromonosporales; family Micromonosporaceae; genus Actinoplanes; species Actinoplanes sp. NPDC051470. The sequence continues at coordinate 63,159 of NZ_JBFBAA010000010.1, read as the reverse complement.
GTGCTCGACGACCGGGCGGCCGCTGACCGGCTCGATGTCCACGGCGGAGGTCGCGCGGGACATGGACGTCATGCGGCGGGCGGTCGGCGACAAGAAGCTGACCTACCTCGGCTTCAGCTACGGGTCGGCGCTGGGCAACTACTACGCCAACATGTTCCCGGACCGGTTCCGCGCGATCGCCATCGACGGCGTGATCAACCCGCGGGCCTGGGCCGGCACCAAGGAGACCCAGAACACCGTGCAGGACGTGCGGCTCGACTCCGCCGGCGGCGCCTACCGGGCGTTCGCCGAGCTGATGAACCGCTGCGCCAAGGCCGGCCCGGCGAAGTGCGAGTTCGCCGGCGGCAACACCCTGGTGCGGTTCCACAACATCGCCGAGCACCTCAAGCGCAAGCCGATCGTGGTGCCGATCCCGCTGCTCGGCATCACCCTGAAGCTCACCTACGCGGACTTCGTCGGCGACGTGCTCAGCTCGCTCTACTCGCCGACGGCCGGGGAGGACGTCGCCGCGTTCGCCGCCGACGTGCAGCTCATGCAGTCCGAGGGTCTCAGCCGGGCGACGGTCACGGCGGCCGGGACGCGGTACGCCAACCGGGTCAAGCAGCGGCTGGGACGAGCGTTCCCGTACGACAACAGCATCGACGCGTACGCCTCGATCATGTGCACCGACGGCCGGCACCCGGCCAAGGCGTCGTCGTGGCCGGCCGCCGCGGCCGCCGCCGACCGCCGGGCGCCGTACTTCGGCCGGGCCTGGGTCTGGGCCAGCGTGCCGTGCGCGCGGAAGACCTGGACCGTGCGCGACGAGGACGCCTACACCGGGCCGTTCAACCGGCGCACCCAGAACCCGGTGCTGGTGGTGGGCAGCTTCTGGGACCCGGCCACCAACTACCAGGACGCCGTGCAGGTGTCCCGGAAGCTGCCGAACAGCCGGCTGCTGTCCAGCACCAACTGGGGACACACCGCGTACGGGACGTCGGCCTGCGCGACCGGCGCGATCGACGGCTACCTGCTGACCAGGCGGCTCCCGGCCAAGGGCACGGTCTGCAAGGCGCCGCAGCCCTTCACCCAGCCGGTCGGCACCCTGTCGGCCCAGGGCTCCAAGCAGCTGCCCCCGGTGGCCAAGGTCGGCCGCTGATCACCGCTTCCAGAAGGCTTTCCGGTCCTCGGGGGTGGTTCCCCCGAGGACCCGGATCGCTTCGGCCCACTTCTCCGCGAGGCTCCGGTCACCTCGGAGGAAGGCGACGAAGTCCTTGAGCGACGGCGCCAGGACCTCCAGCCGGCTGGCCAGATCGTCGAGGAACTCGGCCCGCTCGTGGTCGGGCCGGCCCTCCGCCTCGCGCAACCGGGCCAGCTCGGTCTTCAGGATCGCCGCCAGGTCGACCGTGGACCCGGCGCCCGGCTTGCGGGCCCTCGCGAACGAGGCCATCGGGCGCGGCGGCGGCGCGCCGGCCCCGGTCGCCATCAACCGTGGCGCGAACCGCGGCCGGCCGCCCGGCGCGGGCGGCAGGGGAGAGGCCAGCGGCATCGACGCGGAGGCCATCGCGATGAACGGCGTCGCGACGTCACCCAGCGCCCCGGCCGGCGTCTCCCAGCCCGACGGCGTCTCGACCGGCTGCACCACGCGGCGGTTCTCGCCGTTCTCGTTCACCACCCGGCTGTCCACGGCCACGAACGCGGTGAACCGGCACAGCACCCCGAACCGCAGCGACGTGGCGGTGATCGCCGGCTCCAGCGAGTGGTCGCCGGCCGCGTACCGGTCCTCCAGGTCGCGCAGCCGGGCCCGGGCCCACTGCGCCGCCACCACCGGCTCCTCCTTGGCGGTGACCGGGACGGTGGTCTCGAAGTCGCCGCCGTCCCGCCGCCGGCCGGTCACCGTGATGGTGCCGCTCGGCGAGCCGGCGTACCGGCCCGAGATCACCAGCGGCACGCCCGGGTAGAGCGCGGGCAGCCGCTGCGGGCTCTGCGTGGCCGCCACCAGCGTCAGCCCCTCGGCACGCAGCGCCAGGTCGGTGACCAGCGGCGCGCCGATCCGGCGGTGGATGTGCTCCATCGCCTCGTCCAGCCGGTCCTCGCTCTCGACCAGCTCGGTACGCCCACCGCCCAGCGACGCCAGCCGGCCCAGGAAGCCGGCGTTCACCGCCCGGTCGATGCCGATCGTGTGCACCCGGATGTCCCCGATCAGCGGCATGATCTCCTCGAGGATCTGGTCCTCGTTGCCGACCTGCCCGTCGGTGACCAGCACCAGGACGCGGTCGCCGGCGCTCTCCGCCTTGTCGCCGGCCAGCAGTTCGAGCCCTTGCTTGAGGGGGGCCAGCAGTTCCGTGCCCCCTCGGGCGTTCGCGCGGGCCAGGTGTTCGACCGCGCGGAAACGATTCCGGTCGGTCGCCTCGGCCAGGCCGTCGCCCGCGCCCTCCACGGCGTGGTCGAAGGTCAGCACCGCGAACCGGTCGCCGGAGGTCAGCGTGTCGACCACCCGGGCGGCGGCGCGGCGGGCGGCCACCATCTTCCAGCCGCCCATGCTGCCCGACCGGTCCAGCAGCAGCACCACGTCCTTGGGCCGCGCGGTCGCCTCCAGGGCCGGCGGGACCACCGTCACCGCGTACGTCCCCTGCTCCGCGTCCTCGGCGTCGGCGTCCTGGTCGGGCACCGCGATCGCGGTCTGCCCGCCCGGCGCGTAGGCCAGCCTCAGGATGAAGTCGCGGTCGGCCCGCTCGCCCGGCCGGATGCTGATCCGCCGCTCGTCCTCCACGACCGCGTGCAGGCTCGACGTGACCGCGCCCAGCTCGAGCCCGGCCGGGTCGACGTCGACCTCGATGCTCAGCCGCAGCGGATTCGGGAAACCGGGCAGCAGGACGGGCGGGGAGATCCGCGACGCGTCCGGCACCGCGTCGGTGTCCGGCTCGTGCCCGGCGCCCACCTGCCGCCCCGGCAGCGCCGTCCCCGGCATGTAGCGCGGCGCCACCACCAGCGGGAACCGGAACGTCGCGGCGCCGTCCTCGTACGGCAGCGGCCCGACCAGGCGCAGCTCGACCGTGACCCGCTCGCCCGGCACCAGGTTGCCGACCCGCATGGTGAAGACGTCGGGCCGCTCCTCCTCGGCGATCGAGGCGCGCTTGCCCTCGGCGATGGCCCGGTCGTAGGTCTCCCGGGCCGCCCCGCGCTCCTGCAGCTCGGCCTGGACGGTGTGCCCGTCGGCCGTCATCGTCATGCCGGTGACCGCGGCCCGGTCGGGCAGCGGGAAGATGTACGTCGCCTCCAGCGGGACGTCATGCACGTTCACGAACTCGGCGGCCACCACGGTGCGCGCGCTGAGTCCCGAGATGCTGGTCCGCACCGCGAGCCGGTCGAGCGGCAGATTGCCGCGCTCGGTCTCCAGGGCCCCGAACCCGGCCTCGGGCAGGATCCGGATGCGGCCCACCTCGCCGGGTTCCATGGGGGTAACGGAAAGGGTCATGGCACTCTCCCATCGTCGGCTGAATCCAGCAGGCCGCGATCGGCCAGCAACGCGAGCAAAGGTGCGGCGGCGACGCTGATCGCGTCCCGATCCGCTGCGGTGGGTACGCCGGGGAGCACGAGAATCGCCCCGCCCCCGAGCCGGACTCCGCCGATAACACTGTCACGGTGTTCTTGTTCCGCCGGTTCTGCTTCCGCCGGGACGATCAAGCCGGCCGGCGCCGCAGCTGCTCGGGCGCCCCAGAAGCGCGGCCGTTCCGCGGCCGCCGCGTCGGGCGCCGGCCCGTCCGGGACCAGCAGGTCGTCGGGCACCCGGGCCACGTCGGCCAGCACCTCGTCGCCGGCCCCGGTCAGCTCGGCCTGGATCTGCGCGATCGACCGCCCCGCGGCCTGCCGCCGTTTGACCGCCACGAGCTGAAGCAGATGACGAGGCCCGTAGAGCGCGGTCCGCCCGCTCATCCCCAGCGGCCGATCGATCAAGCCGATCGTCTGGTACCACCGGATGGCCCGCCGGTCCGGCACATCCCGGACCCGCCCGTTGGGCGCGCCGGCATATTCGGCGGCCAACGCCCGGCCCACCCGATCCACCAGCTCATCCAGCGTCCACATGCCCACCACAATGACACTGTCAAATAACACTGTCAAGATTCGTCATCATCCTTCGGTGATGGGGCGTCCGGTCACAGAGGACTGCCGCAACGGCCGTGGGCCGGGGCCGACGCGCTCGGGAACACTGGATGCCGGGCGGTGGGGGATGAGACATCAGCAGAACGAGCCGGCGGAGCGATCGGCACCCGAGGTGGACCAGCGGCCCCGGTTCGACAACGCCGCCGGGCACCACCTGCTCGACATCCAGCGCACGGCGGGCAACCGGGCGACCGTCGCGTACCTCCAGCGGCAGCCGGTCGCGGGCACCGCCATCGTGCACGAACATCAGCAGCTGACCCCGGAGCTCGACCAGACCAACCAGCTGCTCGACCGGCTGATCCCCGAGCAGGGCTGGGAGGCGACCAGCGCCTGGGCGTACCGCTTCATCAACGCCGACCCGCTCGGCGACCTGAAGTACGGCGGCGACCTCGACCTGGTCGGCCGGTGCCGCCAGCGCCTGCGTACCGAGATCAAGCAGCGCCAGGCCATCGCCGACGACCTCACCGGCCCGGCCGGCGCCGACCTCGGCGACGTCGTGTTCGCCGGCGGGCGCTTCATCACGACGGCCAACAAGGTCACCACCGAGCTGCTCGACCGCAGCCAGAAACAGCTCACCGCCGAGATGGCCCACTACGGGCTGAAGGAGAACACGTTCCTCGGCATCACCACCGGCTACGAGATGAACGACGGCCCCGTCCAGCAGGGTCTCCGCGACGCCGCGCGCCGGCTCGCCGCCCGCCGGCGTGAGACGAACAAACTGTCCAAGGCCTTCTTCGCCGCGCAGCAGGCCGCCGAGGACGACGCCCGCAAACTCGGCGTGTTCTTCCCGGCGGCGCCGCCCCTGCTCGCGGCCCAGGAGGATGCCCGCAAGACGTGGGTCGCCGCCGAGGACGAGTATCACGCCGCCTGCACCAAGGAACAGATCGACCATCCGGTCCTCGCGGTGTACTCCAAGCAGGACGACGCCGCCACCCGCCTGGAGGAGCTCGTCGGCAAGAGCGCCCAGAGCCTGGCCGCGACCCTGTACACGACCATCGACGACCGGCTCAAGAGCATCAAGGAGGTCCGGGAGGCGATCGGCGGTGACTACAACCCGTGGAAGCACTCGCGGATCGTCGGCCTGACCAAGACCCAGCTCGACCTCAAGCCCTGGGAGACGAAGGTCGTCGACGAGAAGGCGGCGAAGGCGGCCCGCGGCGCCGAGGACTCGATGGCCGCGAAGGTCGCCGCGGTGGTCGCCATCGGCCTCGGTCTGCTCGGCGCGATCCCGAGTGGTGGCAGCACCCTGCTGGTCGGGCTGGCCGCCGCCTCGGCCGCGGTCGGCGCCGCCTACAGCCTCAACACGCTGTACGAGCACTACCGTGAGTACAGCCTGGCCAAGGCCGAGAACCTGACCAGCCTCGACCAGGCCCAGGCGATCTCCTCGGAGGAGCCCGGCCTGCTCTGGCTGGCCCTCGACCTGCTCGATCTCGGCCTGAACATGGTCGCGGCGGTCAAGGTGTTCGGCGGGTTGCGCGGCGCGATGGCCGCGGCCGAGAAGGGCGGCGTACGCGGACTCGTGTCTCTGCACGGCGAATCGGGCCGGGCCGGCCTGCCGCCGCCGTCGCGCAGTCGGCTGATCGCCGAGACGATCCAGCGGATGGGCGGCGGCAAGAGCGCGTCCCAGGTCTTGGAGCAGTTGCTGGAACAACTCGCCGTGGCCGGCAAGGGCAGCGGGAAGGCCACGCTGATGGAGGCGATCGACAAAGCCGCGCTGGACCTGGCGGCCAAGAAGAAGATCTGCTTCTTCATGCCGGGCAACGCCGGTGGCACCCTGGGCGAGTTCAAGCGGGTGCTGCGCGAAGCCGGTGTCGCCGAGGCCCAGCTGCAGTCCGAGGCCGCCGCCCTGATGAGGGACTTCCAGGCCCGCGGCTACCACGGCTTCTACTCGGGCAAGGGCGACTTCGTCATCCTCCGCGAGGGCGACGACATGGCCAGCATGCTGGCCCACGAATTGTCCCACCGGGCCCAGCACGTCCAGGGCCGCCTGCAGTCCCTGGGCACCCTGCGCAGCGAGTACCAGGCCCACCACATCCAGCGCGAGGTGCTGCTGAGCCTGCCCGAGGACGTGCTCGCCTCCAGCCCGTCCCGGGAGCTGGTCACCAAGACCGACGCCGAGCTGGTCGCCTACCTCAAATCCCATCCCACGTACGGACCGGAGATCAGCGCCGAGGCGGCCGACGCCACCATCGCCGACCTCGACCCCGCCGCCGACGCCAAGCTGATCGAGGACTGGTTCCTCGGCGGCGCCGCGGGCCGGTGAGGCTCGGTCCGGGCTGTCTCACCGCCACGCCGCCCCAGAAGGCGTCCGGCACGTCCTCCGGTGGGCCGTCGGGACGCCAGCGGGCGACCGGGACGATGCCCTCGGCGGTGGGGGTCCACCGGCCGAGCAGGGGCGCGAAACCGGCCGGCTCGCGCACGTGGAACGCCGGGCCCATCATCGCCAGGGCCTGAGGATGGGCGGCCAGCTCCATGGCGTCGAAGTCGAACAGCAGGCGGCTGCCGGCCGGGACGGCGTCGTACAGGGCATCGAGGGTCCGGGCCAGCGTCGGAAGCCGGGTGCGGGCGTTGTTCACTACCGACTAGTTGGTAACTAACCAGCACGGGCGCGATCTCGGGGGCGGCGGTGGCGCGCAGGGCCAGGTGATGCTTTCCGGCGCGTGCTGCCGGCCGACGTGCGGCCGCGGCTGCCCGGCGGCAGACGGCCAGGGCGTGCGAAAGACGGTGCTGGGGGAGATGGCCAGGCCTCAGACCAGGCCCGCGTCGTGTACGAGCAGAGCGACCTGCACGCGGTTGTTCATGTCGAGCTTGGTGAGCAGACGCGACACGTGCGCCTTCACGGTGGCGACGCTCATGAACAGCTCGGCCGAGATCTCGGCGTTGGACTGGCCGCGGCCGACGGCCAGGGCCACCTCTCGTTCGCGTTCGGACAGGTCGTCGAGGCGCCGCCGGGCGGTCTCCTCGCGGCCGGCGCCGTTGACCGGGCCGGCGACATGCGCGATCAGCCGCCGGGTCACCGCCGGTGACAGCGTGGCCTCGCCCGCCGCCACCCGCCGCACCGCCTGGTGGATCTCGGCCGGCGGGGTGTCCTTGAGCAGGAAGCCGCTGGCCCCGGCCCGGAGCGCGCGCAACACGTACTCGTCGGCGTCGAAGGTGGTCAGCACGATCACCTCGGGCGCGCCGGGCCGCCGGCGCAGCGTCTCGGTCGCGGCCAGGCCGTCGACCCGGGGCATCCGGATGTCCATCAGCACCACGTCGGGCTGGTGGGCGGCGACGGCCGAGGGCACGTCGGCGCCGTCGGCCGCCTCGCCGACGACGGTGACCCCGGCGGCGCCGTTGAGGATCATCGTCAGCCCGGCGCGTACCAGGGCATCGTCGTCCACGATCAGCACGCGAACCGCGTCGCTCACCAGACCTCCGAGATAGATGGTGCCGACAAAGCAGGGGTCATGCGGCCACCTCGGTGGCGGGGCGGGGCCAGGGCAGCCACGCGGTCAGGACGAAGTCGCCGCCGGGCTCGCGGCCGTGGGTGAGCCGGCCGCCGGCCAGCGTGGCGCGCTCGGCCAGCCCGACCAGCCCGGTGCCGGCCCCGGGGATGACCGTCGGCGAGTGGCCGGCCGGCCACGGGTTACGCACCGTCACGGTCAGTCCGTTGCCTGGGCCGCCCGCGATCGCCACCGTGACCGTGGCGCCGGGCGCGTGCTTGCGGGCGTTGGTGAGACCCTCCTGCACGATCCGGTACGCCGTCCGCCCGGCGCCCTCCGGGACCGCCTCGGCCGCCACGTCGAGCTCCAGGCGTACCCGGGCCCCGGCTGCTCTTGACTCGTCGGCCAGGGCGGTCAGCTCGGCGATGGTGGGCTGCGGAGGCTCGGGCGGCGACGAGACGTCACCGTCGGCCCGCAACACCCCGATCACCTCGCGAAGGTCCTGCAACGCCTGGTGGGCGCTGGCCCGGATCACCCCGGCGGCCGTCGCGACCTCGTCGGGGGAGGCGTCGCCCCGGATCTCCAGGGCGCCCGCGTGCAGGCTGACCAGGGAGATCCGGTGGGCGAGGACGTCGTGCATCTCGCGGGCGATCCGGGTGCGTTCCAGGGCCCGGGCCTGCGCCACCCGCAGCTGCTGCTCACTCTCGGCACGCTCGGCCCGGTCACGCAGCGAGATCAGCAGCTGTCGTCGTGACCGCACCACCGCGCCCCACAGCACGATGATCAGGGTGAACACGGCGCTCCAGGCCACGGTCTCCCAGTAGGGCCGGCCGGCCTCCGGACGCAGCTTCACGAACACCAGGGTGACCAGCATGAACCCGGTCGCGAGCAGGGCGGTGGTGCTGAACTTGCGGTGCACCGCGACCGTGAACAGCATGATCGCCCCGGTGATGCCCCCGGCCACGGTGAAGAGGCCGAGCACCAGCATCGCGAGGAACAGCTGGACCGGCCACCGCCGCCGCCACCACAGCCCGACCGAGGCGATCGTGGCCACCACGAAGTCGAGCCAGGCCAGCCACGGTGGGGTGTTCGCCCACTCCGGCGCGATCGACACGTTGTCGCTGAGCAGGTCGGCCGTGACCAGCACGGTGAAGCCGAACCCGATCAGGAAGCAGAGCGTGTCGATGATCCAGTCGCGGGTCGACCGGCGGGCCGGCCGGCTCGGTTCGAGCTCGGCGACCAGCGCCGACGGCAACAACCATCGGTTCTCGGTACGCACGGCCGGCATGCGCCCAGCCTAGGCGGGCGCCCGGGCCACCGGACACCGACCAAAGTCGCACCTTTCAGATGCGGTTCATCCCGGCGACCGGCGGCCGGACCGTGATCGTCGTGCCGGACAGGTGTGACGCGGCGTCACTGCACAGGAAGGCGGTCAGCGCGACCAGGTCCTCGGGTTCGCCGATCCGCCCGCCCGGATAGGCCGCCGCCACCCGCGCCACGTGTTCCTCGCTGACGATCGCGCGCATCCCGGGCGTGACGGTCAGGCCGGGCGCCAGCGCCACCGTGCGGATGCCCTGGCCGGCGAGTTCCTGGTGGACGCAGGCGGACAACGCGTTCAGGGCCGCCTTGGAGCCGCTGTAGGCCGCGCCGCCCGCCACGTGCTGCACGGCGGCGATGCTGCTGACGTACACGATCCGGCCGCCGTTGCTCTTGATCATCAGCGGCGCGAAGTGCTTGGTGCTCAGGAACGCGCCGACCACGTTCGAGTTCAGCACCCGCTGGAGCGTGTCGAGCTCGAGGTCGAGCACCGGGTTCGAGCCGGGCATCCAGCCGGCGTTGTTGATCAGCCCGTCCAGCCCGCCCCACGCGGCGTCGACCTCGGCCGCGGCCCGCCGCACCGCTTCCTCGTCGCTCACGTCGGCCTCGAGCGCGAGCCCGGCGCCGCCGTCCTTCTCGATCTCGTCGACCACGGCCTGGGCCCGGTCCCGGTCGCGCGCCAGCACGCCGACCCGCGCGCCTTCGGAGGCCAGGCCGAGCGCGAGGGTACGCCCGATGCCCTGCGCCGCGCCCGTCACGACGATGCGCTTGCCTGCGATGTCGATGTTCACAGAAACCAACTCCAACGTTTCGGTTGGATTCTGACTGTACAACTCCAACGCCGACGTTGGATATGCTGGGTACCGTGGCGTGGGACACCGAAGGCACCAGGAAGAAACTTCAGGACGCGGCGACGGCGGAGTTCGCCGAGCGCGGACCGGACGGCACCACGATGGCCCGCGTCGCCGAGCGCGCCGGGGTCAACAAGGAGCGGCTGTACAACTACTTCGGTGACAAGCGGGCGCTGTTCACCACCGTGCTCACCGCCGAGCTCGAGAAGCTGTCCGGTTCGGTGGCGCTGGCCGGGCCGACCCTCGACGACGTCGGCGAGTTCATCGGGGCCACCTTCGACTACCACGCGGCCCATCCCGAGCTGGCCCGGCTGCTGCAGTGGGAGGCGCTGGCCGGGGGACCGCCCGCCGACGAGGCCACCCGGGCCGAGCACTACCGACGAAAGGTGGAGACGGTCGCCGCGGCCCAGCGCGACGGCGTGCTCGCCGCCCATCTCGACCCGGGCCACCTGCTGTTCCTCATGATCGCGCTGGCCGCGTGGTGGCAGGCGGTGCCTCAGCTGGCGTACCTGATCACCGGCGCCGACCCGGACGACCCGGCCGAGCGCGCCAAGCGCCGGGAAAGTGTGATCCGCGCCGCTCAGCGGCTTGCGACTTAAGTCGCGACGCTCTCGACCTCAGGCTGTCGCGGGTGGCCAGGTGGCCCGGGCACCGTGATCTCCATGATTACGGTCGAACATCTCAGCAAGCGGTACGGGACGCATTCCGCCGTCTCCGACGTGTCGTTCAGCTGCGCACCCGGCACGGTCACCGGCTTCCTCGGCCCGAACGGCGCCGGCAAGTCCACCACGATGCGGATGATCACCGGGCTCACCCCGCCCACGGCCGGGCACGCGACGGTCGACGGCGTGCCGTTCGGCAAGCTCGGCAACCCCGGGACCCGGGTCGGCGTGCTGCTCGACGCCTCGGCCCAGCACGCCGGGCGCACCGGTCGCGAGGTGCTCTCACTGGCCGCGATGACCATGGGCATCGACAAGAAGCGGGTCGACGACAGCCTGGAGCGGGTCGGGCTGAACAAGGTCGCGGCGAAGCGGCGGGTGCGGGCGTACTCGCTCGGCATGCGGCAACGGCTCGGTCTGGCGTACGCGCTGCTCGGCGACCCCAGGGTCCTGATTCTCGACGAGCCGGCCAACGGCCTCGACCCCGAGGGCATCTTCTGGATGCGCGGGCTGCTGCGGGACTTCGCCGACGCCGGCGGCACCGTGCTGCTCTCGTCGCACCTCCTGCGTGAGGTCGAGGCGGTGGCCGACCAGCTCGTGGTGATCGGCGGCGGCAAGATCGTCGCGCAGGGCGACAAGGCCGAGCTGCTGTCGGCCTCCGGCATGGTGGTCCGCGCACTCGACCGCGCCGCCCTCGACATGGTGATCCGCCGGGCCGGACTGGACGGCACCCCGACCTCCGACGGCTCGATGATCGTGCAGTCGGACGCCGAGACGATCGGCCGGGCCGCCGCCGACGCCGGCCTGATCCTGCTGGAGCTGCGCCCCGCCGGTGGCGGTGGCCTCGAGCAGATGTTCCTCACCCTGACCGCCGGCGAATCCGTCCAGGAGGCTGTTCGATGACCGCCGTCGACACCCGTACCCCGTCGATCTCGCCCACGGCCCCCGCGCACCGCGCCGCTCCGATCCCGATCGGCCGCCTGATCGGCGTCGAGCTGCGCAAGCTGGCCGACACCCGGGCCGGCATGTGGCTGCTGATCATCATCGGGCTGGCCTCGGTGGCCACCGGACTGATCCAGCTGTTCGCCACGCCGGACGACTCGCAGACCTTCGCCGCCTACTTCGGCTTCGCGCAACTGCCGGCCGGGATCCTGCTGCCGGTGCTGGGCATCCTGTCGATGACCAGCGAGTGGTCGCAGCGCACGGCGCTCACCACGTTCACCCTGGTTCCCCAGCGGGGCCGGGTGCTGGCCGCGAAACTGCTGGCGGCCGCCGCGATCGCCGTGGTGGCGGCGGCGTGCACGGTCGCCTTCGCCGCGGTGTTCAACCTGATCGGCTCGGGCCTGGGCGGTGACGGCTCCTGGAGCATCGGCTGGCAGGTCGTCGCCCAGTGCGTGCTCATGCAGGTGCTCTACGTCCTGATGGGTTCGGCGTTCGGCGCCCTGCTGATGAACACGCCGGTGGCCATCGTGGGCTTCTTCGCGCTGCCGATGGTCTGGACGATCCTCGGCTCGGTGATCACCTCGCTCCAGAAGGCGTCGGCGTGGCTCGACATCAACACGACGACCGGGCCGCTGACCGAGCACGCCCTGACCGGCGGCGAGTGGTCGAGGCTCGGGGTGTCGGCCGCGGTGTGGGTGCTGGTCCCGCTGGTCGCGGGCGCGTTCCGCATGCTGCGGCGCGAGGTCTCCTAGACCCCGGCCCGCGGGTACGTTGTGCAGTCTGCCTGTCGAGGCAGACTGCACCACTGCGCGGTCTCCGTCGCAGGCAGTGGTAGGCCAGCACGGCATTACGGCCCAGAAAGCCGTCACGACCTACCACTGAAACGACGGGCGTCCCCCGAAGGTTGGACGCTAGGCCGGGGCTTCGAAGTGCTGGTAGTCCTTCAGGGTTCGCCAGCTGCCGCCCCAGGTGAAGCCGCGGGTGGTGAAGGCGCTCCAGGCCCGGTCGCCGTGGCGGATCATGCCCGGGCGCGGGGCTGATCGGTCGGTGAAGGCCTGGCCGGCGGGCGGAAGGACGGTTCGGCCCTTGACGTAGGGGTTCTCCAGCGGGTTGAGGTCGATGGCCCGGCCGTAGGAATGGACCGAGAAGCCGCTGGTCGAACCCGTGATCGGGCGGCAGTTGAAGGCCGAGGTGTTGTCGGCGATCATCGACGCGTTGTCGTCGGCCCGGTAGCGGTCGACGCGGTTCATCCGCCTGATCGGGAAGCGGGCCGCATACAGGGTGTGGAAAGCGGCCACCACCTTGCCGGCCACGTCCTTGTGGACGATCAGCTCGCCCGCGTGGCGGACCCGGTCGAAGCCCCAGTGGGTCAGCTGCACCCGGCGCAGGTCGGCGAGCGGCACGGGGCAGCCCCGCCGCCAGGAGACGCCGATCATGGTTCTCGCGGTGGCAGCCTCGATGGTCCGGATCGAGGCCCGGTAACCGTCGCCGGCGGCGGAGGCGGGTGCGACGGCTCCGGAGACGGCCAGCACCGTGCCGATCACGGCTGATGCCATGGAAGCGAGGTACACGTTCGGATCCTGCCACGCCTGTTAGAGGACTTCCGGCGTTGAGTGAGAAGGGCGGTGATATGACGGTTTTGATAACATACGGAAGGTAGCGTGACGCCATGCCGGTTGGTGCGGGGCTTGTGCTGTCGTTGGTTGTTCCACTGCTTGCTGTGCCGATCGGGCCGGAAGTCGTCACGGTGGTCGATGACACGCGGGAGTTGTCGCGCAAGACCTATGCGGTGCCGACGGAGAAGGCGACGGAGCGGAAACCGGCGGGCAACACCCGGGAATGGCTCGGCCTCGACGACGTCAAGGGCAAGTTCTACCGCAAGAACTTCACGCTGCGCGCGGTCGGCGAGCACATCGAGGTCTGGGTGGCCGACGACCTGGCGTTCCCGGCCGGTGACTGCCGCAAGGATCCCGTCGTCGTCACGGATGCCCAGGTCAAGGGGCTGGTGCACGAGTTCGACACGGTGATCTACCCGCGGGAGACGGCGGCCTTCAGCACGCCGAAGGACCGGGACGGCTCCCATCCGCTGCTCGACGGGGACTTCACCGGCGACGGCGGCCGGACGGTGACGCTGGTCGACAACATCCGGGACGACAACTACTCGGACTTCCCGACGAACTCGACGTACATCGCGGGCTTCTTCTCCATCCAGCTGAACGGGCTGGTCGACCGCAACGTGATGACGATCGACGCCTACGACTGGGCGCACCGCACCGGCGCCAACCCGCCCGACGACGCCACCGACGACCTGTGCACGAGCCGGCCGGCCCGCCCGCACATGTACGAGGGCACGTTCGCCCACGAGTGGCAGCACCTGCTGCAGAGCTACACCGACCCGGACGAGGCGCTCTGGGTCAACGAGGGCCTGTCCGACTACGCGCAGAGCCTGGTCGGCTACGTCGACACGACCAAGGGCATCCACCGCCGCGGCGCCGACTCGCACCTCACCTGCTTCCAGGGCTTCGGCAACGTCCGGACCGGCTACAACACCACGCCCCGGGAGTGCGGCGGCCCGCAGAACTCGCTGAACCTGTGGAAGGAGGGCGAACCGGCCGAGGTGCTCGCCGACTACGGCATCGCCTTCCAGTTCATGCTCTACCTGCGCGACCGCTTCGGCGAGGACGTGCTCTCCGCGATCCACCGCGACGGCACGAAGCAGGGGATCGCCGGGGTCGCCGCGGCCCTGCCGGTCCCGTTCCACGACGTGCTGCACGACTTCCAGACGATGACCCTGGTCGACAAGCTGGTCGAGGGCGGCGTCCAGGATCCGCGGTTCACGTCCCGTTCCCTGCGCTCGACGGTCAACCTCAAGAATCCGGCCGCGTACGCCCGGCCGGGCGCCGCCCCGAACGGCGCCGACTACATCCAGCTGAAGAAGCCGGTCAACGCCGTCACCTTCCGGGGGGCGAAGACCCTGCCGCCGCGGAAGCTGGCCTGGACCGTGAAGGACGGCGCGCTCTTCTCGGGCGACGCCACGGATACCGACGCCACCGCGGTCGTCGCGGTGACCGTGCCCAAGGACGATCCGCACCTGCGGCTGAAGGCCAAGTACGGCGCCGAGCGGGAGTACGACTTCGGGTACGTGACCGTCTCCACCGACGGCGGCCGGACCTATCAGGCCGTCCAGGGCGACTTCACCATCGCCGGGCCGCTGGGCCCGGGCGTCTCGGGGGACACCGGCGGCGAGTTCGTGGCCCACTCGTACGATCTGTCGGCGTACGCGGGGATGAAGGTTCTGCTGGGTTTCCGCTATGTCAGCGACGGCGCCGTGAACGAGGGAGGCTGGTACATCACCGGCATCGACGTCGGCGGCCGGAAGATCGCGGCCGAGCCGAGGCTGTTCCGCTCGTACACCCAGATCCGGCCGGCCCCGGTGCACCACTGGGAGGTCAGGCTGATCGGGATCTCCGGGACCCGGTTCATCCAGGTCCCGGTCACCGAGGTCGCCCAGGTGCGGGACTACGACAAGATCGTCGCGGTGGTGGCGTACGACGAGCCCACCGAGACCGTGACGCAGTACGCGCCGTACACGCTCACCGTGTCCTAGCCCAGAGCGGCTCCTCGGCCACGTCCTCGCTGACCTGCAGCACCCGCAGCATGTTGAGGCCGGTCAGCTTCTGCAGGTCGGCGCCGCTCCAGCCGCGGTCGGCGAGCTCGGACAGCAGCCGGGGGTAGCCGGTCACGTCCTCCAGCCCGACCGGCAGCGAGTCGGTGCCGTCGTAGTCGCCGCCCAGCCCGATGTGGTCGACGCCGGCGACGTCACGGGCGTGCTCGATGTGGTCGGCGACCTGCCCGATCGTCGCCTCCGGGCGGGGGTTGGCGGCCAGCCAGCCGGCCAGCTCGGGGTGCTGCTTGCGCGGGGACGGACCGGCGAACTCGGGCGTCGTGCCGGGCGCGGGCGCGGCCGGCCACCAGTCCTCCTCCTCGGCCAGGCCGAGCCGCTCGGACTCCTCCCGCATCGCCGCCGTCCAGGCCACGATCTCGGCCGACACGAAGATCGGCACGAAGGTCAGCTGGACCACGCCGCCGTTGTCGCGGAGCCGGGTCAGCACGTCGTCGGGCACGTTGCGGCGGTGGTCGGTGACCGCCTTGGCCGACGAGTGGCTGAAGATCACCGGGGCGACGGCCACGTCCAGGGCGGCGTGCATGGTCACCGGCGCGACGTGGGAGAGGTCGGCGAGTACGCCGATCCGCTGCATCTCGCGCACGATCGCCCGCCCGGCGTCGGTGAGCCCGCCGACGGCCGGCTTCTCGGCGGCCGAGTCGGCCCAGGACGTGTTGTTGTTGTGGGTCAGCGTGACGTAGCGGACGCCGAGCCGGGCGAACGAGCGCAGCACCCCCAGCGAGGTGGCCAGGCTGTGCCCGCCCTCGATGCCGATCAGTGAGGCGATCCGGCCGTCGGCCCA
The DNA here is from genome assembly GCF_040682035.1 of Actinoplanes sp. NPDC051470. Taxonomy (NCBI): domain Bacteria; kingdom Bacillati; phylum Actinomycetota; class Actinomycetes; order Micromonosporales; family Micromonosporaceae; genus Actinoplanes; species Actinoplanes sp. NPDC051470. The sequence goes on along the minus strand of NZ_JBFBAA010000010.1, from coordinate 47,359 downwards.
GGCGCGTCGCACATCCCCCGCGGTGCACGCGATCGTCAAGTCGGCCGGGTACGCCGCGACCATCCGGTGGACGGCGTCGACCTGCTCCATGGTCGCCACCACGGCCTCGGGCTCGGGCAGGTCGGACGGCACGTACACGGACCAGAACTGGGCGCCGACCCCGCCGGCCCGCAGCCGCGGCAGATCGGTCTGCACCCCGGGGAGCGGCTGGTCGAGGCCCTCGACCGAGTAGGAGCGCTGGGCCCGGAGCTGCATCGGCAGATCGTTGTGCCCGTCGATCACCGGCGCGGCCCGTAACACGTCAGAGACCAGGGGATTCATTCGCACTCCTTCAGCGGCGAGAGGGTGATCGCAGCTTCGCACGAGGACCCGTTGAGGTTGCAACCGGCTGGCACCGGGACGGGCACTGGGGGTGCACCGCCCGCACCGGAATCTTCTCTGCATGCCCGGCCGAACACCCGGCCGGACAACGCGGGGGAGTTAAGAAATTGCGTTCTCAGCTTCGCAAGTCGATGTCCGTCCTGGCTGCCGCGGTGACCGGCGCCGGAGTCGCGTTCGGCGCGCCGTCGGTGGCGGGGGCCGCCACCGGCGCTGAGCTGAAGATCGCGGCGAGCGACGACACCTACACCTCGAGCGTCCGCAAGGCCGCGGCGTTCGGCGACCAGGACAAGCTGGTGATCGGCACGCTCGACAAGGACGTGAAGGTTTCCTACCTGAAGTTCGTCGTGCCGGCCGGCACGAGCGTCACCGGCGCCCGCCTGAAGCTGACCACGATCGGCCCGGTCACCGGCAAGGTCACGGTCAGCCGCGTGCTGAGCAACGCCTGGACCGAGAAGAAGCTGACCTCGGCCACCGCCCCGGCGCTGGGCCTGGGCGTGGCCTCGGCCACCGGCTCGGACATGACCTTCGACCTGGGCGCCGAGATCACCGGCCCGGGCACCTACTCGCTGGCCGTGAAGTCGGCCTCGAAGTCGGTCGTCACGCGGTTCCGCTCGTCGGAGACGTCGGTCGGCGCCCCGCAGCTGGTCGTCACGACCAAGAAGGCCGACGCGCCGGTCGAGGTGCCCACCCAGGAGCCGACACCGCCGCCGGTCGTCGAGCCCACCCCGGAGCCCACCCCGGAGCCCACCAAGCCGACCAAGCCGTCGAAGGACTGCGAGACCGACGCCATGCTCGTGCCGTCCTGCGGCGTGATGTGGGGCGGCGCGGCCGGCGGTTTCACCGACACCCCGCGCGACGAGGCCCTGAAGGAGTGGGAGCAGACCACCGGTCGCACGGCCACCATCTTCCACCAGTACCACAAGGGTGACGAGCCGTTCCCCACCAAGATGGAGATCGCGATGACCCGGGACGCCGCCAAGCCGCGCGTCCTGCTGCTGAACTGGAAGATCGCGTACGGCTCGACCTGGGCCAAGGTTGCCAAGGGCGAGCAGGACAAGCGCATCGACGCGTTCGTGGCGCGCGTGAAGGCGACGTACCCGGAGAAGTTCTTCCTGGTCCTGAACCACGAGCCGGAGAACGACGTGGTGGCCACGGCCGGCTCCGGCTGGGAGGCCAAGGACTTCGCGGCGATGTACCGGCACACCATCCTGCGCCTGCGCAGCAAGGGCCTCACCAACGCGATCAACGTCATGGCCTACATGGGTAACGAGAAGTGGATGTCGCAGTCCTGGTGGAAGGACCTGTACCCGGGCGACGACGTGGTGGACTGGATGGGCCTGGACTCCTACGTCAGCGCCGAGAAGGGCTACTACCACTACGGCATGTTCGCCGACCTGCTCGACCGCCAGGGCAAGACCGGACCGGACTTCTACGAGTGGGCGACCACCAAGCACGCCTCGAAGCCGCTGATGATCGCCGAGTGGGGCGCCTACCACCGGATCGGCAAGCCGGCCGACAAGGCCCCGCAGTACAACAGCGTCCGCCCCGAGCTGAGCAAGCGCCCGGCGATCAAGGCGATCGTGCACTTCGACACCGAGCACGACGACGAGGGTGACCGCGACATCAGCATCACCAGCACCAAGACCGGCCTGGCCGCCTTCAAGAAGCTGGCCACCGACCCGATCTTCAACGTGAAGCTCAACCTGAAGTAGTCGAACAGGGACTCACGAGCCGCCCGGCGGGCCTGCCGGGCGGCTCGTGCCGTGTCTGAGCCCGTCCATCAGCAGGTCGAGCAGCCGGGACGCCTGGGCCGGGTCGGCCGAGCCGGTGATGCCGCCGAGGCCGACCAGCACGTCGAGGGCGAGCACGTCGGGCCGGATCGCGCCGGCCGCCACGCCCGCGGCCAGCAGGTCGCCGATCGCCCCGACCAGCCGTTCCCGGCTGTGCGCGAACGGGTTCCCGCCGGAGGCGATCAGCGCCCGCAGGGCGTCGCCCAGGTCGCGTTTGGTCCTCATGTAGCTCACGTACCGGTCCATCCAGGCGCGCAGCGCCGCGTCCGGCGGGCCGGCCGCGAGCAGTTCGGGCACGGCGCCGACGATCCGGTCCAGCTCGTTCTGGTACGCGGCCGCGATCAGCGCGTCGCGGGTGGGGAAGTGCCGGTACAGGGTGCCGATGCCGACCCCGGCGGCCTTGGCGATCGCCTCGAGCGACACGTCCGCGCCGTCGACGGCGAACGCCTGCACGGCCACGGCGAGCAGCTTGTCGCGGTTGCGCTGCGCGTCGGCCCGCAGCGGGCGCGCCTCGGTCATCTGGTGTTCCTTCCGACACAGCGGCGTGGCAACCGGAGGGACCTCCGGTTAATCTCGGAGGCGTACCGGAGGATCCTCCGGTTCCCATCGTAGACGGAGATGCTTCGCGGTCGAGGCCGACCGGCGCTGGGCCGAGGACGGTATCCGGGTCAACGCCCTGCACCCGGGCTCGATCCGGACGAACCTCCAGCGGCACATCACGCCCGAGGAGCTCGCCGAGCGCCGGCGGGCGGCCGGCCTCACCGCGGCCGTGGTCAAGACGGCCGAGCAGGGCGCGGCCACCTCCGTGCTGGCGGCGTCGCCCCGGCTGGACGGCGTGGGCGGCCGGTACTTCGAGGACTGCAACCAGGCCGAGCCGGTTGTGCCGGGTGTGCGGCGTGGGGTCGCGGCGTACGCGCTCGACCCCGAGGCCGCCGGCCGGCTCTGGCGGGAGAGCCTGCGGCTGCCGGCCCGGTAATCCTCAAGTGATCCCGGCCACGCCCGATTTCGAATGATGTCGAGCAGACCGGCGGCTGGGAGGGGTGGGATGGCGGTCCGGCGTACCGAAACCGTTCTGATCCTGGCCCTGTTCTCGGCGGCCGCGATCTGTCTGACCACGGGACTCGGCGGGGAGATCTTCACCCGCGACCTGTCCAACATCGCCATCACCCTGGCCGCCGCCGTGGCCGGGATCGCCTGCCTCGGCAACGCGATCACCCGGCCCGGGCGGATGCGGTGGGCCTGGATCGGGATCGGCCTCGGCTCCCTGTCGTACGCGCTGGGCGAGGGCGTCTGGACCTACGGCGAGACCTTCCGCCACCTCGAGATGCCCGTCCCGTCCCTGGCCGACCTGTTCTACCTGGGCACGGTCCCGCTCACCGCGGCCGGCCTGCTGCTCGTCCCGGTGGCCCGGCCGACCATGGCCAACCGGTTCCGCAGCATCGTCGACGGCCTGATGATCGCCGCGTCGCTGCTGCTGATCAGCTGGATCTTCGTGCTGAACCCGCTGCTGCGGACCGGCGCCGACGACCAGGCCGGCCGCTACGTCCTGCTCGCCTACCCGGTCAGCGATGTCGTCCTGATCACGGTCGTGCTCCACATGCTCGCCCTGCTTCGCCGCGGCGGCCAGGACTGGGTGCCGTTCACGCTGGTCGGGGCCGCGGCCGCGCTCCTCGGCGTCTCCGACAGCGCGTTCACCTTCGCCGGCCTGGACGGCGGCTACCGCTCGGGCGGGGTGATCGACCTGGGCTGGCTGGCCGGCTTCATGCTGGTTCTGCTGGCCGCCCGCCGCCCGGAGCCGCCGGCCATCGTCGAGCACGGCGACGACCAGGCCGACCAGCAGCCGTTCGCGATGGTCGTCCCGTACGCCGCGGTCGTGGTGGCCCTGCTGATCAGCGTCGTCGAGTACGCCGTGACCGGCCCGGACGCCTTCGTCACCTGGACCCGCTCGGCGCTGATCCTGCTCATCGTGTGCCGGCAGATCCTGACCCTGCTCGAGAACCGGGCGCTGCGGAAGCGGCTCGAGGACCGGGTCGCCGGGCGTACCGCCGAACTCCAGGCCCGGGAGAACCGCTTCCGCGCGCTGGTGCAGCAGAGCTCCGACTCGGTGGCGGTGATCGACCGCGACACCACGATCCGGTACCAGAGCGAGTCGGTCGAGCGGATCTTCGGGTTCACCGCCGACGAGCTGGTCGGCGTCCGGCTCAAGGACGCGGTCGGCAGGCGTACGAAAGCGCAGCTCGAAGCCGCGATCGACGCGGTCCTGCAGCGGCCGCTGGCCACCGTCGTGGTCGAGACCATGCTGCCGCACAAAGCGGGCGGTCGCCGGCACGCCGAGGTGACCATCACCAACCTGCTGCACGACCCCACGGTCAACGGGCTGGTGCTCAACACCCGCAACATCCACGAGGCCAAGGTGCTTCAGGACCAGCTGGTCCACGAGGCGTACCACGACACGCTGACCGGGCTGGCCAGCCGGGCGCTGTTCCGCGAGGAGCTGGACTCCGCCGTCGACGAGGTGGCCATCCTGTTCCTCGACCTGGACGGGTTCAAGGAGGTCAACGACAGCCTCGGGCACGCCGCCGGCGACACCCTGCTGACCCAGGTGGCCGACCGGCTGCGCGCCTCGGTGCGCGACGGCGACACGGTGGCCCGGTTCGGCGGCGACGAGTTCGCGGTGCTGGTCGACTCGGTGACCGCGATGGCCGACGCCACGACGGTGGCCGGGCGGATCATCGCGGCGATGGCCCAGCCCTTCCCGGTCGGCGGCCGTGAGCTGCACGTCGGCGCCAGCATCGGCATCGCCTCGGCCGCCGACGCCGGCGACATCCAGCAGCTCCAGCGGAACGCCGACCTGGCCATGTACAAGGCCAAGGCGGCCGGCGGGAGCGGCTTCGCGGTGTACGACCCGGCCATGCACGACAAGCTCGTCGAGCGCCTGGAACTGGAGGCCGACCTGCGCCGCGCCCTGGAGCGCGACGAGCTGACCCTGCACTACCAGCCGACCGTCGAGATGGCCACGGGCCAGATCACCGGCTTCGAGGCGCTGGTCCGCTGGCGTCACCCGGTCCGCGGGATCGTCTCGCCGCTGGAGTTCATCGGGATCGCCGAGGCGACCGGGCTGATCGGGCCGCTCGGCCGCTGGGTGCTGGCCGAGGCCTGCCGCCAGGCGGTCGCCTGGGGCGCGGGAACCACCCGCCGGCTGAAGATGGCGGTGAACGTCTCGGTACGCCAGTTCGACCACTGCGACCTGGCCGAACTCGTGGCCGAGGTGCTGGCCGAGACCGGGATGCCGGCCGACCAGCTGTGCCTGGAGATGACCGAGAGCGTGCTGCTCACCGAGACCGACGAGAACCTGGCCCAGCTCCAGCGGGTCAAGGCGCTCGGGGTCACGCTGGCCATGGACGACTTCGGCACCGGGTACTCGTCGCTGGCCTACCTGCGGCGCTTCCCGATGGACGTACTCAAGATCGACCGCTCGTTCGTCGACCGGCTGGGCGGGGACGACGAGGACGCGGCGCTGGTGCGGACCATCGTGCGGCTGGGCCAGAGCCTCGGCATGCAGACCGTGGCCGAGGGCATCGAGAACGTCGTCCAGCTGTCGGCGCTCCGGGAGATGGAGTGCGACTTCGCACAGGGGTACTACTTGTCGAAGCCGCTGCCCGCTCCCGAGGCCGGCGCCATCCTCGCCACCGGAATCCGGACACCCATCGCCGCCTGGGACGCCTCAAGCCTGGTTTTAAACCAGGCCTGAAGGCAGCCGGAATGGATTCGTGCCACGATGGGCGCGAGAGTCCGGGTTCCAACGCGGGAGTGTCGAAGCACAATGAGCGATCACGTTTCCGACAGCGCCGAGTGGCAGGCCGTCCAGGGTCTCGCGGAGAAGTTCTCCGCGGTGCACCTGCGAGACCTGTTCGACAGCGATCCGGGGCGCGGTGAGAAGCTCACCGGCCAGGTCGGCGATCTGTACGTGGACTACAGCAAGAACCTGGTCACCGACGAGGTGATCACCGCCCTGGTCGCGCTGGGGGAGAAGGCCCGGCTGCGCGAGCGGACCGCCGCGATGTTCGCCGGCGAACACATCAACGTCACCGAGGACCGGGCCGTGCTGCACACGGCGCTGCGCCTGCCGCGCGACGCCACGCTGGTGGTCGACGGGCAGGACGTGGTCGCCGACGTGCACGAGGTGCTCGGCCGGATGGGCGACTTCAGCGACAAGGTGCGGTCGGGCGAGTGGCGTGGCGCCACCGGCGAGCGCATCCGCACCGTGGTCAACATCGGCATCGGCGGGTCCGACCTGGGGCCGGTGATGGCCTACGAGGCGCTGCGGGCGTACGCGACCCCGGAGATCGAATGCCGGTTCATCTCCAACATCGACCCCACCGACCTCTACGCCAAGACCCACGACCTCGACCCGGCGACCACGCTGTTCGTGATCGTGTCCAAGACGTTCGGCACCCAGGAGACGCTGACCAACGCCACCGAGGCCCGCAACTGGCTGCTGGCGAAACTGGGCGGCGACGACTCCGCGGTGGCCAAGCACTTTGTCGCGGTCAGCACCAACGCCGACAAGGTGTCCGCGTTCGGCATCGACACGGCGAACATGTTCGGCTTCTGGGACTGGGTCGGCGGCCGCTACTCGCTGCCCTCCGCGGTCGGCCTGTCGGTGATGATCTCCATCGGCCGCCAGCAGTTCGCCGAGCTGCTGGCCGGTTACCACACCGTCGACGAGCACTTCCGCAACGAGCCGATCGAGCGCAACATCCCGGCGCTGCTGGGCCTGCTCAACGTCTGGTACGACACGTTCCTCGGCGCCCAGTCGCACGCGATCCTGCCGTACTCGCAATATCTGCACCGCTTCGCCGCCTACCTCCAGCAGCTCACCATGGAGAGCAACGGCAAGGGGGTACGCCTGGACGGCACCCCGGTCGCCTTCCAGACCGGCGAGGTCTACTGGGGCGAGCCCGGCACCAACGGCCAGCACGCCTTCTACCAGCTGATCCACCAGGGCACCAAGATGATCCCGGCCGACTTCATCGGGTTCAGCCAGCCCAACCACGACATCGGCGGCATGCACGACCTGTTCATGTCGAACTTCTTCGCCCAGACCGCGGCGCTCGCCTTCGGCCGCACCCTGGAGCAGGTGCAGGCCGAGGGTACGGACGCGGCCGTCGCCCCCCACCGGGTGATGCCGGGCAACCACCCGACCACCACGATCGTCGCCGACAAGCTGACCCCGAGCGTGCTCGGCCAGCTCATCGCCCTGTACGAGCACATCACGTTCACCCAGGGCACGGTCTGGCAGATCAACTCGTTCGACCAGTGGGGCGTCGAGCTCGGCAAGGTGATGGCCAACCAGCTCGCCCCGAAGCTCACCGACACCGCCACGCCGGCGTCCGACCGGGACAGCTCCACGAACACGCTGATCGCGCGGTACCGTGCGGCGCGTGGCCGTTGATTCCCTAGCGTTACGCCTGCACAGCCTGCTGCTGCGAGACCACCCCGGCGGACGTCCGTCCGATGTCGCCGGGGTGGTTCGCTGGTTCGGGGCGATGCAGGCGCAGGACATGGCGTCGGTGCTGTGGTCGCTCGGCGCCCGGCTGCCCGGCGTCACGGCCGCCGCGATCTCCGCCGCGCTCGAGGACCGTTCGGTCCTGCGGACGTGGCCGATGCGCGGCACCGTCCACCTGATCCCCTCGGCCGACGCGCGCTGGATGCTCGAGCTGATGGGCGTCCGGGCGCTGGCCGGCGCGGCCAAACGGCGCGAGGTCATCGGGTTGTCGCTGGAAGCGGCCGAGCGCGGGGTCTCGGTGCTCGCCTCGGCGCTGGCCGGGGGCAAACGGCTGACGCGGGCCGAGTGCCTGCGCACGCTCACCGGGGCGGGCATCGACGTGGGCGGTCAGCAGGGCTACCACCTTCTCTGGTACGCCAGCCAGCAGGGCGTGACAGCGATCGCGCCGCACGTGGGCAAGGAGCAGACGTTCGTGCTCCTCTCCGACTGGGCTTCTGCTTCTGACTCGCCCTCGCGGGAGGAGGCGCTGGGCATCGTGGCGTTGCGCTACTTCCGCTCGCACGGGCCGGCCACGGTCGCCGATCTGGCCCGCTGGACGGGTCTCACCGTTCGCGACTGCCGGCTCGGGGTCTCGGTCGCCGGGGATGCGCTCGCTTCCATCGATGACCTGGTGTTCGACGCCGCTCTGTCCGGCTTCGAGCCGCCGCCGCTGGACGACTGGCTGGCCCTGCCCGGGTTCGACGAGTACCTGCTCGGCTACAAGGATCGCGCGCTGATGTTCGCCGACCCCGCCCACTTCGACGCGGTGGTGCCCGGCGGCAACGGCATCTTCCAGGCCACGATCGTCCGGTCCGGCGTGGTCGTGGCGACGTGGAAGCGGGTGCTCGGTTCCAGGTCGGTCGTCGTGACCGTGCAGCCGCTGGTCCCGTTGAAGGCCGGCGACCGCAAGCACGTGGCGGCCGCGCTCCAGCCGTACGCGTCCTTTCAGGAGCTGGATCTCGATGTCCGCTGGCCCTGAGGTGACCTGGAGCGCCGGCCCGGTCTCGCTGACCGCCGCGTCGGGCAGCGTGGTCGGCTACCGCTACGACGCCAACTACGACGTCGTCCACGTGGCCGCCGACCGCGCGCTCGCGGTGGTGGCCGACGGCATGGGCAGCGGTCCGGGCAGCGCCGCGGCCGGGCGTACCGCGGTCTCCACCTTCGTCGCGGCGGCCGCCCCCGGACCGGCCGCCCTGCTGTCCGCCGTGGCCGACGTCCAGCGCGAGGTTCGCGCGGCGGGCCAGGGGATCGGCGGCCTGACCGGCTGCACGCTGACCGCGTTCGTGGGCGACGGCGACCGGGCCTGGCTGGTCCAGCTCGGCGACTCCCGGGTCTACCGGTTGCGCAACGGGCTGCTCGAACTGCTCACCTCCGACCACACGATGGCCTGGCTCGGCGTCACCCACGGCTGGCTGACCCTGGACTCCGAGGCCGGCCACCGCGCCGGGTACCACCTGACCCGCTACGCCGGGCACCCCGACGCCCCCGAACCCGACATCCTGGCCGTGTCCCTGCGCCCGCGCGACCGCCTCCTGCTGTGCACCGACGGCGTCCACGGGCAGCTCTCCTACGACCACCTCCAGTCCGCGCTGGCCGCCGACCGCCCGCCCCCCTCCACGGTGTCCCGCCTGCTGGCCGACACCCTGCAGACCGGCGACGACAACGCCACCGCGGTCCTCATCGACGTCGGCGCGTTCACCCGTCCCGTCGGCGGATGACCCCGCGCTTCGCGCAGTCCGACGACGGCGAGGACCAGCGCGGTGAGCGGCCAGGGCGCGTAGACGATCCCGGCCGGCCGGCCGCCCGCCCCCGGTCCGGGTCCGCCTGATCGGTACTGCTCACGCTCGTCGGTTGCGGCTTCTCCATCGCCGCCAGCTGCCGGCCTAGGAAACCAGCGCCCTGGCCTGCGACCTCGCCCTGCCCTCGCGCAGTGCCGCGGCCGCCCTGCCCTCGCGCAGTGCCGCGGCCGCCGGGTCGTCGCCGGTGTACGGCACCGCCGCGGTTGACGGCCGGCTGCGCCGCCCGCGACCGCGTCCACCTGGTGATCATCGGGTACGAGACGGGCCGGGTCGCCGCGCCCGTCGTATCGTCGGGTGTGACTTCCCGGCGTGACGGTGCGGTCGTCGGCCTGGCCTGCACCGTGCAGTTCGTCGACGTGATCGGCGTGACGCTGCTCGTGGTGGCACTGCCGACCGTGCAGCACGACCTTGGGCTGTCAGCGGCGATGCTTTCCTGGGTGGCCGGTGGGTATGCGCTGGTCTTCGGCGGTCTGCTGGTGCCCGGCGGCTGGGTGGTCGATCTGGTCGGCCGGCGGGCCGCGTTCCTGGCCGGCAGCGCGGTCGTCGCCGCCGGTTCGGCGGTGTGCACGGTCGCCGGCGGTGGCGGCGCACTGCTGGCCGGGCGGGCGATCCAGGGCGCCGGCGCGGCGGTCGCGGTGCCGGCCGCTCTCGCCCTGGTCCTGGTCACGACGCCGGAAGGGGCACGTCGCCGCCGGGCGCTCGGGCTGTGGACGGTCGCGGGCGCGGTGGGTGGCGCGTCGGGCTTCGTGCTCGGCGGGGTGGTCACCGAATACGTGGGCTGGCGGTGGTTGTTCGCGGCCGTCGCCGTGCTGGAGGTCATCGCGGTGGCGATCACGCCGCTGCTGGTCGGCCCGTCCGACCGCCGCGCCGCCGCTTCCCGCACTGCGGCCATTTCGGGTGGTCCGGCCATGTCGCGCGGTGCCGGCAGCTCTCGCGGTGCCGGCATCTTGCGCGGTGCCGCCGGGTCGAGGGCTGTCGGGGCTGGGGTTGCCGGACGGCTTGACCTCGGCGGGGCGGGGCTGGCCGTCGTGGCTGTGGTCGCGCTGGTGTGGTCGCTCAACCACGGACTCGGCTCGCCGGTGTCGTGGGCCGGACTGCTGGTGGCGGCGGCCGCCGGGATCGCCTTCGGGGTGCTGGAGCGGCGCGTAACCGTACCCATGGTTCCGCCGTGGGTCTGGCGGATGTCGTCGTTCCGCCTCGGGGCGGGCACGGCGGTCGTCCTGACCGCCACCACCAGTGGCGCCTCCGTGGTCGGCACCCTCTTCCTCCAGGACGGGCTGGGGCTGTCCGGCGCGGCCAGCGGCGCTTGCTTCGTGCTGCTCAGCGGCGGTGTCGTGGTCTCGTCGGCGCTGGCGCCGGCCGCCCTGCGCCGGATCGGCCCGCGCCGCGCGATGGTGACCGGCTTCGTGGTGATCGCGGCGTCGCTGGCCACGGAGGCGCTGAGCGTCGGCCGCACGTCCCTGGCCGGCTTCATGATCGGCCTGGCCGGCTCCGGCCTCGGTCTCGGTCTGGCCTCGGTCGCGTCCACCGCGCACGGGACCGCCGAGGCCACCGACGACACCAGCGGCCTGATCGGTGGCCTGCTCACCGCCGCGGCCCAGATCGGCACGGCCATCGGCATCGCCCTCCTGCTGACGGCGACAACCGACTGGGCAACCGCCTTCCTGCTGGCCGCCGCCACCGCGGTCCTCGCAGCCATGGCGTGCGCGCTGGCGGACATCAGGGCCGGAGCGGGCCGGGGTGTCCGACGACCGGGTGGGTCGCGGGGTCAACGGTGATCGGGCGATCGGGTGGCTGCGGCGTCAGGGGTGGTCGGGCGATCGGGGGCTCTGGCACAAAGTTGGTGAATCGGTCTCGACCCCGGTCGACGATGGCCGTCCGATGTGGATGATCATGTTCGCCGTGCGATGATCATGGTATTGAGCTGTTGCTGCCTCATCTCGGCTCCTTGCGGATCAGGCAGGTGCGTGCCGAGGGGCGTGCGGGGCCTGCCGGTGCCCGAGGCGGGGACGGTGTCGGTGGTCGGCGTCGACGACTTCGCGTTCCGCAAGGGCCGTGACTACGGCATCATCATCATCATCAACATGGACACGGGCCGACCGGTTGACCTGCTCCCCGACCGCCGCTCGGACACCTTCGCCGACTGGTTACGCGCTCACCCGGGCGCGCAGGTGATCTGCCGAGACCGGGCCAGCGGCTACGCCGAAGGCGGCCGGCTCGGCGCGCCGGACGCGATCCAGGTCGCTGACCGGTTCCACTTGCTGCAGAACCTCACTCAGGCGGTCGACCGAGTCGTCCGCGCCCACCGCGCCTGCCTGAAAGACCGGCCCGAGGCCGAAGCCGTGGCACAACCTCGACCGCCCGCCGACAACCCCGATGAGCAGGGCCGTCGCGCCAGCGTGACCCGCCAGCGGCACGCCGAGGTCCGCGCCTTGAACCTGACCGGCGTCGGGACCACTGCGATCAGCAGGGCGCTGAACCTCGACGCCAAGACGGTGCGTCGCTACCTGCGGGCAGAAACCCCCGGCGAGCTGCTCGCCGAGGCCATGCCCCGGGAAAAGGAACTCGACGAACATGTCGGCTACCTCGCGAAACGCTGGGAGCAGGGCTGCACCAACGCCGTCACGCTGACCAACGAATTACGCGAGCGCGGCTACCGCGGCAGCGCTCGCACCGTGCGCCGCCTGCTGCAGACCTGGCGCGACGGCACCGTCAATCCGACCGCGGTGATCGCTGTCGCCCCCAAGCCGCGCGAGGTGACCGGATGGATCATCCGGCCAGCCGCCGAACGCACCGGCCAGGAACAAGCCGACCTGAACCGCATCCTGCAGCGCTGTGACAGCCTGCACATCGTCGACCGGCTGGTCAGCGACTTCGCCGGTATGCTCCACCAGCTTCGCGGACCACACCCACCCGCACGGCTTAATGAAAGACGGAGGGTAGGAGAACAGATCCGGTCTCCGTCATCCACGCCGGAATCGCCAGACCAGATGAGGCGACGGCTTCCCGTCCGCCGCGACCGGCCGACCGGCTACCATATCGACGAGCACGGCCGATCGGTCGCGTCGATGACGGCGTTCGGGATCCTGCCCCCGTTTCACCGGCGTCGCGGTCCATGACGCCTACAGCGGCTACGACGGTTTCGCCGCTGCCACGCACGCCTTGTGCAATGCGCGCATCCTCTTCAGCGGCAACCGGGATCGGCGAGTTCGACCCACAAGCCCGCGCGGACGGCTGGGCCGAGGACCTCGTGAACCTGCTCGTCGACGCCCACCGCTGGGTCGCCCACCGGCGCACCCAAGACCACACGGCGCTGCCGCCGTTCAAGCTCGACGACCTGTCCACCCGCTACGACCGTCTCGTCGAACAGCCTCTGAGCATTCATCAACACCGCCCTGGCAAGCAACACCGGCCAGGAACCCGGCCTTACGACTACGAGACCGGAAACCCGAGTTCCTACGGTTCGCCACCGTCGCGTTCTCGAACAACGTCGCCGAACGGGCCGTCCGGATGATCAAATCCAAGACCCGGGTCAGCGGCGGCTTCCGCACCCTCACCGGCGCCCAAACGTTCCTCGCCATCCGCGGCTACATCTCGACCATCCGCAAGAACGGCTCCCGAACTACGTCACGCACTCCTCGGCAACCCATGGATGCCCCCGACGGTCGCGTGACCTGAACAGTCACGCCGCGAGGAGCTTCGCTGTGCCCAGGATCGTCGCGAAGTAAGGACGGGTACCCGAGGTCGATCATCGCCGGGTAGAAGGGCGGTTGCCGGAATAGGTCTCGGCAGCATGTCGGGCATCATGGTCAACCGCCCCCAATGGAGCTCGCGTACAACGCGTCGAAGGCCGCGGTCCACCACCTGACCAAGTCGATGGCGGTGGAGTGGGCACCCTACGGCATCCGTGTCAACGCGGTCGCGCCCGGATACTCAAGACCGAGATGGCGCCGGTCGACCGGCCCGAGTTCCGGCGCCACTGGATCGAGGACTGCCCCCAGCAACGCTTCGCATCGCCGGAGGAGATCGCCCCAGCGTCGTCTTCCTCGCCAGTGACGCCGCCTCCTTCATCACCGGCTCCGTGCTCGTGGCCGACCGTGGCTACACCGCGGTCTGACGCCGGCACGCGCGCCGGTCTCCCCGCGTCCATCACCCCCGCCTCGCCGACGCGCCCGCTCCCCACCACCCCCGCCTCACCGACCCGCACGCGCCGGGCGCACATCGCCCGCCGGTCATTCCACCGTCGAGACCCGGGATCCACTCTCGTACGAGCTGATGATCGCCTCGGCGAGCATCAGCGCCCGCCGGCCGGCGCTGATGGGTACGGGAGGTGGGCCGCCGGCCCGCAGCGCGGCGAGCAACTCATCGACGTGCCGGTCGAAGGTGGCGTGGAAACTGCGGTCGGTGTCGTTGAAGTATCCCGCCTGCCAGACGTGAGCGGTCTCGTCCTCGGCACGCTGGAAGCTGTAGCGGCGAACGGTGTCGTCGATGAGGATCCGTCCGGCGGTGCCGTTGAGCTCGACCCGGTGGGCGTCCCGGTAGGCATAGGACGAGTCGTACGAGCCGACCAGGCTGCCGACCGCGCCGTTGCCAAACCGCGCCGCCACGACGAGCGTCGACCAGCCGTGCCCGCTCGGGTCCGCCAGTTGCGCCACGACCGACTCGATCGGGCCGAAGAGGTGTTCCAGAAGGTCCAAGCCGTGGCATTGGGTCTCGATGAGGTTCGCGTGCGGGTGCCGGCTGGTCCCGGGCTCGCCACCGAAGCGCCAGGTCGCGAAGGCGAGCCGGCCGAGGTCTCCCCGGCCGATGGCGGCGACGGCCAGGCGGACGGGCTTGGCGTACCGGTGGTTGAAGTTGATGCCGACGAACAGGTCTCGCCGGGCCGCCTCGGCAACCAGGGTGTCGGCCTCGGGCAGCGCGAACACGAGCGGCTTCTCCAGCAGCAGCGGCACCCCCGCCCGGATGAGCCGCAGCGTCGGCTCGTAGTGCCGCTCGTTCGGCAGGCAGACCGCGACGAGATCGGGCCGGGTCCGGTCCAGCATCTCGTCGAGGTCGACGTAGGCGGCCGTGCCGAACTCGGCGGCTCTGGCCGCGGTCCGGCCCGGATCCCTGCCGACGATGGCGACCAGGGAGGTGTCGGTTCGGCCGGCGAACAGCTCCGCGTGGTGCCGCCCCCACCAGTCGCCGGTGCCGACGACGGCGACCCGCACCGGCACGGTGTTCGGGGACATGGGGGGCCGGACGACCCCTGGTGCGTATCGTGCCGCGGCGTTCATCGCATCCTCCGGCGGGTGAGACGGGACTGGATCAGCACCACGACCACGAGGAACGTGCCGCTGACGACCTGTTGGTAGTACGCGGTGAGGGTGCCGATCTGGTTGATGAGGTTCTGAATGACCTTGAGCAGCAGCACCCCGGCGAGGGTCCCGCTGAGCGAGCCGGCGCCACCGGTGAGCAGAGTGCCACCGATCACCACGGCGGCGATCGCCTCCAGCTCGCGGCCCTCGCCGATGGTCGGCAGGCCGGACTGCGTCTGCGCGGCCACCAGCACTCCGGCGATGCCGGTGAGCAGCGCGCTCAGGACGTACACCAGCACCCGGACCCTGGCGACCGGCAGACCCATCAGCTCGGCCGCCTCCTGGCTGTCGCCGATGGCGAACGTGGCCTGGCCGAACCTGGTTCGGTTGAGCACCACGACACCGGCGGCGAAGACCACCAGCGCGAGCCAGACCGGCGCGCTGAGCCCGAGCAGGCGTGCCTGGCCGAGCTTGGTGAGGGTCAGCTCGGCCGGGATGATGTACACCGTGTTGCCCTCGTCGGCGACGGCGAACGCCAGGCCACGGGCGAAGAGCAGGGCGGCCAGCGTGACGATGAACGGTGCGATCCGGGCCCGGCCGATCAGCAGCCCGTTGACCAGTCCGATGACGCCGCAGACGGCGAGCGGCAGCAGCACAGCGGTGACGGTGCCCCAGCGGGAGCCGTACGCGGTCAGCACACCACTGACCGCAAGGAGCGACCCGACCGAGAGGTCGATGCCGCCGCTGAGGATGACGAACGTCATGCCGGTCGCGATGAGCAGCAGGTAGGAGCTGTCCAGAGCGATGTTGCCGAGATTGCGGCCACTCGCGAAGCTTTCGCCGAAGATGAGCGAACCGGCGACGAGCACCAGGACGAGCACGATCGGCGTGCCGGCCCGGTCGGGACGCCACCACAGCAGACGGGCGACGGTCCTCGGTTCGGCTCTCGGAGCCGCGGTGTTCTCGACGGCGGTCATGCTGTGCCTCCTTTCGGCATGCCCTTCTGGCCCTCGCCTGCGAGGCTGTGGGCGGGTGCGGCCGGGTGCCGCTCGGTGCAGGCGGTCATGCCCTGCTCCGTCCGCGTTGGACGTACACGGCGGCGACGATGATGCCGGCCTGGAGCATGCGGGCCGTGGAGTCCGGCAGATCCTGCTGGATCACGGTGGCGGTGATCAACTGCATCAACAGGGCTCCCATCAGCGTGCCCACGATGCGGACACGGCCGCCGGACAAGGGGGTGCCGCCGACGACGACGGCGGTGATCGCGCTGAGCTCGATGAGCAGACCGACGAACGAGGGATCGCTGGCCCCCTGCCGAGCGGTGCTGATCACCCCGGCGGTTGCGGCCAGCAGCCCGCTGATGATGTAGACGGTGACCAGGGTGCGCTTGACCGGCAGGCCGGCCAGGGTGGCCGCGGCCCGGTTGCCGCCGACCGCCAGCAGCCGCCGTCCGAACGCGGCTCGGTGGACCGCGACTGCCGCCGCCCCGGTCACCACGAGCACCAGAAGGACGCTGACCGGGATGCCGAGGACCGCGTCGTTGCCGAGCGCGCCGAGGACGGGGTCGAAGATCTCGGTCAGCCGGCCCTCGGCGAGCACCAGGGCCAGCCCGCGGCAGGCGACCAGCATGCCGAGGGTGGCGATGATGGGTTGCATGCGGGCGAACGCGACCAGCGATCCGTTGACGGCTCCGACGGCGGCGCCGGCCAGCACCGCGATCGCGATGGCCGGCCAGGCGCCGTAGCCGAGGTACAACGGCAGCAGCGCGGCGCTGATCGCCATGGTGGAGCCGACCGAGAGATCGATGCCCTCGCTGGCGATGACCAGGGCCATGCCGACCGCGACGATCGCGACCGGTGCGACCTGCACCAGCTGGAGACGCAGGTTGGCCACGGTGGCGAAGTTCGGCGTGAAGGCGAGGTTGAAGACCAGAAGCAGGGCGATCGCGAGATAAACGCCGCCCGACTGGAGCAGGCCCAAGGTGTCCAGGCGGCCACGCCGGGCGGTGAGGGCGTCCGTCATCAGAGGCCCCCCTCCGGTGCGGCGGGTGCCCGCACCGCCTGATCGTCCTCGGAGGCCTGGGCGATCGCGTGCATGATGTGGTCCTCGCTGACATCGTCGCCGCGCAGCAGGGCGACGACGGCGCCGTCGCGCAGCACGAGTACCCGCCCGGCGCCCTCCACGACCTCCTCGAGTTCCGAGGAGATGAGAAGCACGCCCAGGCCGAGCGTGGCGAGTTCGCTGATCAACGACTGGATCTCGGCCTTGGCGCCGACGTCGATGCCGCGGGTCGGCTCATCGAGAATGAGCACTTTGGGGTACAGGCACAGCATCCGGGCGAGCAGGACCTTCTGCTGGTTGCCGCCGGACAGCTCGCCTACCTTCTGATCGAGGCTCGACGCCTTGATCCGGAGCCGTTTGACGAACGTGTTCACGATCTCGTCCTGCCGGCGTCGGGAGACGAACCCCGCCGTGGTGAGCCTCGGCAGCGCGGCCAGCACGATGTTGTCGCGAACGCTGAGTTCACCCACGATCCCCTCGGACTTGCGGTCCTCGGGCACCATCCCGATTCCGCTGCGGATGGCGGCGGCCGGGCTCCAGCGCCGGGCGGAACCGCCGTCGACGCTGACGGTTCCGGCGTCGAGTCCATCGACGCCGAAGATGGCCTTGGCGGTCTCGGTGCGGCCGGAGCCGAGCAACCCGGCCAGGCCCACGACCTCACCGGCGTGCACCTCGACGCTGACGTCGTCGAGCAGCGGACGGCGGGTGAGCCCTTCGGCACGCAACACCGGTGTGCCGGTGGCCTCGAGCTGCCGGTCGTCGAAGGTCGTCGCGCCGTGCCGGCGGATCTGGTCGACGTCCCGGCCGAGCATCGTGGCGACCAGCCGTAGCCTGGTGGTTCCGGCGACCGGCCCGGTGTGCACCAGGCGTCCGTCGCGCAGGACCGTCACCTGGTCACAGATCCGGAAGACCTCGTCGAGCTTGTGCGTCACGTAGAGCACCGCGACGTGCCGGCGGCGCAGCAGCGCGACGACGTCGAGCAGCAGATCGACCTCGCGGGGCTCCAGCGACGAGGTCGGCTCGTCCATGATGACCACCCGCGCGTCGCCGGACACCGCGCGGGCGACGGCGATCATCTGCTGCACGCCGAGGCCGAGTTCGCCGAGCCTGCGTCGCACGTCGACGGTGATCCCGTAACCCGCCAGGACTTTCCTGGCGTCGCGGTGCATGCGCCGGAAGTCGATGAGGCCGAACCGGTTGGTGGGTTCGCGGCCCAGGTACAGGTTGCCGGCGACGCTGCGCATCGGCACCAGGTTGACCTCCTGGTAGATGGTGCTGATGCCGGCGGCCTGCGCGTCACGGGGGTGCGCGAAGGCCGCCGGCTCGCCGAGATAGCGCACCTCGCCGTCGTCCGGCCGGTACACCCCGGTGATGAGCTTGATCAGCGTGGACTTACCCGCACCGTTCTCGCC
This sequence comes from Actinoplanes sp. NPDC051470, assembly GCF_040682035.1. NCBI lineage: Bacteria > Bacillati > Actinomycetota > Actinomycetes > Micromonosporales > Micromonosporaceae > Actinoplanes > Actinoplanes sp. NPDC051470. Next base: position 29,071 of record NZ_JBFBAA010000010.1, on the reverse strand, counting down.
GACCAGCGCGTGCACCTGGCCGGGGTGCAGTTCGACGGAGACACCGGCCAGGGCGCGAACGCCGGCGAAGTGCTTGCCGACCGAGCGCACGTCGACGGCGGGAGTGGTCATCGGGCCGCTCACTCTCAGGGTCGTCAGTACGCGTTGGCGAGTTCGGTCTTGGCGTTGTCCTTCGTGTACTCCTTGTCGGAGATGATGGTCTTCTCGACGACGCCCGTGCCGCTGTAGAAGTCCTCGAGTGCCTGGAAGGCGAGCGGACCGAAACGGGGGTTGGACTCGATGACGCCGGCGATCCAGCCGTCGAGGATTCCCTGGACGGCGCCCTTCGTACCGTCGATCGTGATGATCTTGATGTCGCCCGGCTTCTTGTTGGCGCCCTTGAGTGCCGCGACCGCCCCCAGCGCCATCTCGTCGTTCTCCGCGTAGATGGCGCCGATCCGGGGATTGGCCGAAATGAGCTGCTCGGTGACCTTCTGCCCCTTCTCCCGGGTGAAGTCGCCGGTCTGCTCGGCGACGACCTTCAGCGCGGAGTTCTTGGCAGCCAGCTGGTCCTTGAAGCCCTTGGTGCGGTCGACCGTCACGTTGACGCCGGACGCGCCGAGCAGGATCGCGACCTCGCCCTTGTCACCGGTCGCCTTGATCAGGGCGTCCGCGGCACGCTGACCCTGGACGACGAAGTCGGAGCCGATCCAGCCCAGGTAGTCATTGCAGGGCGTCTTCGTGGTGAGCAGCCGGTCGATGGTCATCACCGGCACCTTGGCGTCCTGGGCCGCCTTGAGCGCGGGGTCGAGGCCCTCCGAGTTGAGCGGTGAGATGATCAGCGCCTGGGCACCCTGGGCGATCATGCCCTGAATGTCGGCGATCTCCTTGTTGAGGTCGGACTGCGCGTTGGTGGTGATGAGCTTGATGCCCCGCTTGGCCGCCTCCTCCTTGATGGACTGCGTCTCCGTGATCCGGAACGGATTCGCTTCCTTCTCCGACTGAGCGAAACCCACGGTGATGGTCTTCAGGTCGAGCTTCGGGACACCGCCGTTGTACTTCTCCGGTATGCAGTTGTCGGTTCCCGTGGTGGTCTGGACCTGCTGTGCTGCCGAACCGTTCGCGCTGGGAGCGTCGTCGCCGTCGCCGGCGGCCTTGGTGCAGCCGGCGGTGAGCACGAGCACGGCCAGTGTGGCACCGGCCGCGGCGCCACGGATGAGCTGTCTGGGGCTGGGCATCGCTGGCGTCCCTTCACATGGGGGCATGACGGACCAGGGCCCTGCGCGGCAAGGAGAGGTGCGCAGGTGCCAGAAGTTGAAAGAGTTTGACTGGAACTGGGGCAGATCGTAGCCACGTTGTGGCAGCTGCTGTCAATAGCCGAAACGAAATGACCAGGGATGATGGAGGTGACCGGGGTGCGCCGGTCTGCCGCCGTCACGCGATCTGTACGTCGATGCCTTCCGCGCGCAACCGGCGGACCATGTCGGGATCCGCCGCGTCGTCGGTGACCAGCACGTCGATGCGGTCGCTCGGCACGGTCTGGCACATCGTGTCGTGACCGATCTTCGTGTGGTCGGCGAGCACGACGACCTGCTTCCCGGCGGCCATCATCGCCTGGTCGGTCGCGGCCGCGAAGACGTTGGGCGTGGTCAGGCCGCGCTCGGTGGTGACGCCGTCACCGGAGAGGAACACCTGCGCGCCCCGCAGGCCCTGGAGGACCTGCTCGGTGATCGGACCGACCATCGCGCCGATCGAACGGCGCAGCGCACCGCCGACGAGCACGACGTCGATCTGCGGTGTGCCGATGAGCTCCTGAGTCACCGGAATCGAGTTGGTCACCACGGTCAGATGCCCGATCGTGGTGAGCCGCCGGGCCAGTGCGGTGGTGGTGCGGCCCGGACCGAGCAGCACGGCGCTACCCGGTACGACGAGCCCGGCGGCGTGCGCCGCGATGGCCTCGCGTTCGGCGCGCACCGCGTCGATCGGCGCACCGTCGGCGGAGGCCGGTGGGGGGCTCTCGACCGGCTCGGCGGGCGTGCTCGATGGCGCTCGCGGCGCCGCTGGTGCGATGGCGGGCAGGGGGCCGACGCCGCCTCGCGTCGCCGCGAGCAGCCCGTCGGCCACCATGGAGCGCAGATCCCGGCGCACCGTGGACTCGGAGATCCCGAGCACCTCGGCGAGTTCGCGGAACGAGACGTAGCCCTGGTCGCGAACCCGCTCCAGTAGCCGTCGACGCCGCTCGGCGATCAGCACCGAGACACCTCCCTCCCTGTCCGTACCTGGTCGATGCAGAATATGTCAGATCCTGTCACCGCTGTCGAGAAGTGTGAGGAAGCGAGCGTACGCGGCGTCGATCACGTCCGACGACCGCGGCTCGAACCGCCGCGGCGGCAGCGAGGCACGCACGACGTCCCTCATCTCGGCCGGCGAGGACAGCTCGCCGGCTGCCCAGGCCTGGACCAGCAGGTTGCCGATGGCGGTGGCCTCCACCGGGCCGGCCAGCACCAGCCGGCCGGTCACATCGGCAGTCAGCTGGCACAACAACGGGTTCGCCGCCCCGCCTCCGACGATGTGCACCACGTCGGCGCGGCTGTCTGCCAGCGCCTCGGCGCGCTCCAGGGTCCATCGATGCTTACAGGCGAGGCTGTCCAGCACGCAACGCACCAGTGCGGCCCGGTCCACGGGAACCGGCTCCCCGCTCGCCCGGCAAAGCTCGGCCAGGCGCGCCGGCATGTCATCCGGCGCGACGAGACCGGGTGCGTCCGGGTCGATCAGGGACCGGAACGCCGGTGCGGTGCCCGCGGCGGCTACGAGATCGTCGTACGGTGGCGAGCCCCACGCCGCCCGGCACCGCTGGAGCAACCACAGACCCGTCCCGTTGCGCAGGAACCGGATGGTTCCGTCGATTCCGGCCTCGTTGGAGAAGCCGGCCAGCCGGGCGGCGTCGGTCAGCACCGGCGCCGGCAACTCCAGGCCGACCAGCGACCAGGTCCCCGAGGAGATGTACGCGAAGCTGCCCGCCCCGGCCGGAACCGCGGCGACGGCGGAAGCGGTGTCGTGTCCGGCGACCGCCCACAGCGGCACCCGCCGGTCAGCCAGTAACGAACCGACCTGGGTGCCGGGCGCCACGACGTCGGCGTCGAAGAGCCGGCCGGGTATGCCGAGCGCCTGGATGACGCCGGTCGCCCAGCGACGGGTGACGACGTCGAGCAGCTGGCCGGTGCTCGCGATCGTCTGCTCGGTGACCTGCCGGCCGCTCAGCCAATACCCGAAAAGGTCAGGCAGCATGGCAAGCCGTTCGGCGACGGCCAGTTGCGGTGAGTCCTCCATCGCCACGAGCTGGCTGGTGGTGTTGATCGGCAGGGTCGCGGTGCCGGTAGTGCGGTACAGCTCGGCGGGATCGACGCGCTCGGCGACCAGCCTGGCGCCGGACTCCGTCCGCCGGTCACGGTAATGCCATGGATTGCCGATCAGCCGGCCGTCGCGGTCCAGCAGCGCGAAATCGTTGCCCCACGCATCGATGCCGATCCCGCCGACCCTGTCCCGGCCCCGCTCGGCCAGCGCTGCGGTCAGCCCGGCCGACAGGTCCGCGAACAGGGCCAACACGTCCCAATGCAGTCCCTCGGGCAATGCCACGGGGCGGTTGACGAACCGGTGCACCTCGCGCACCTCGAGCCGGTCACCATCGAGCACGCCGCGCAGCACACGGCCGGTCTCGGCACCGAGGTCGACCGCCAGGAACACAGGCATCGCAAGAGCCTAGCCGCGACTCGCGGATCAGGTGACGACGGTGAGCCTTGGCGGTCATTCAGGGTCCGGCGTCGGGTGCGGTCATGGCGCGGACGGCCCCTTCGACGCCGAGGATGTGCGCGGCCGCCAGCATGCGGGCGCGCTCGCTGTCCCGGTCGGCAATCGCCTGGTAGATCATCTGGTGCTCCACGGCCGTGCGGGAGTCGGCTCCGGCGTCGGCGCGGCCGCGCCACAACCTGGCGCGCACCGTGCGCCCGGAGGCGTGCTCGATCAGCGCGGCGAGCACCGGATTCCCGCACCGCGTGGTGATCAGGTTGTGGAACGCCCGGTCGTTGGCCATCAGTTGTTCGTGGTCGATGGCCGGCGACTGGAGCAGAGCGTGGGCTTGCCTCATCAGGTTGCGGAGTTCGGCCAGGTCGTCGTCGGTAAGCCGCTCGACGGCCAGGGCCGTGGCCTCCGGTTCGAGGAGCCGGCGGACGTGCAGGAACTGCCGCTCGCCCGCTTCGCCGTGCAGGTCGGCGACGAATCCCATGCCGTCCAGCAGCAGGTCGGGCCGGAGGCTGGTGACGTACGTGCCGTCACCTTGCCGGGTCTGCAGAACCTTCAGCGTGGTGAGCGCCCGGACCGCCTCGCGCAACGTGTTCCGGGAGACGCCGAGGCTGGCGGCCAGGTCCTTCTCGACCGGCAGCTTGTCGCCGGGCCGGAGTTCGCCGTCGACGAGCATCTGTTTGATCCGGCCGATCGCCGAGTCGATCGCACCCATGGCTCAGCCTTGCACGCCGGCAGGGTTCTTCCCGAGCGTGACATGCGCTCGCCCTGATTGATCCCATGAATAACCATGGCGGGCGAGTGGCAACTTGGCTCAAGTTGAGAAAAGTGTGAGATATAAGCCGATAAACGGGGCGTATATGTCCACCGCTATTTGCAGGTTGTTTCAACTTCTGGCACTAGCGTCTATAGACATTGGGTGAATCCGAGGGATAGATTCCGGCTACCCAGCACGTTCCCCCCGCTCACAGCCCTCGTCCCGGCCATGGTGGAGGCCCCTATGGCATCTGACGCCACTGAGCGTGACGGCTACCCAGGCGCGGCATCCCCGCGCCACGGAGCAGAGATCCCGCGCGGTGTATCGAACCTTGCATGGCCGGCGGGGCACCGACCGGAAGGCGCCGGACCGGAAGACAGCGGACCCCCGATGTCCGGTTCGCCCGGCGCCGGTCCGCGTCGCGATCCGGCCGGCCTGGGCCTCGCCGCCCTGCGCGTCGGCCCGGCACTGATGTTGCTGGTCGTCGTGCTGGCCGCGGGCGCGCTGTCGCCGGTCTTCTTCACGACGCGCAACCTCGGCAACGTACTCAGCCAGACAGCGGTGATCGCGATCCTCGCGCTGGCCCAGCTGCTGGTGATCGTGACCCGGGGCATCGACCTGTCCGTCGGGTCGACGCTGGCACTGTCCTCGGTGGTCGGCGCCCTGATGTTCGGGTCGATGGGGTCCGGACCCCTGGTCATCCTGGCCATGCTCGCCACCGGCACGGCGGTCGGTGCGGTCAACGGGGCAGTGCTGGTGTGGGGCCGGCTACCTCATCCGTTCATCATGACCCTGGCCATGCTGAGCATCGCCCGGGGCCTGGCGCTGTGGCTGTCCGGAGGGCAGCCGATCAGTGGCATGCCGGACCTGGTCCAGCAGCTCGGCGGCGGATCGATCGGGTGGCTTCCGTACTCCGCATTTCTGGTCGTGGGGCTGGCACTGGCGACGTTGCTGCTCACCCGGGCGATGGTCTGGGGCCGCTGGATCTTCGCGGTCGGCGGCAATCCGGATGGCGCCCGGCGGGCCGCCATCCCGGTCAACCCCGTGGTCGTCTCGGTTTACGTGATCAGTGGGCTGGCGGCCGGGACCGCCGCGGTCGTCAACGCCGGCCGGCTCAACGGTGGATCGCCCACCTTCGGAGAACTGGCCGAGCTGGACGCGATCGCCGCCGTGGTGATCGGTGGGGCGAGCTTCCACGGCGGCCGTGGGAATGTCGGCAACGCACTCGTGGGGGCACTCATGATCGGCGTCATTCGCAACGCCATGAATCTGCTCGACGTCAACGCGTTCTTGCAACCGATCGTGATCGGCGTGGTGATCCTGCTCGCCGTCGAGCTCGACGTCCTCCGCGGGCGTTTGGAGGAGCGGCTCCGCGTTCTCCAGGCGGTCCGGTCATGACCGAGCCGAACCCGCCAGCGCTCAGCGTGCGGGCGGCGACGAAGCGTTTCGGCGCGGTGGTCGCGCTTGACGGTGTAGACGTCGAGGTACGGCGAGGCGAGGTGCTGGCCCTGCTCGGCGACAACGGCGCCGGTAAGTCGACGCTCATCAAGTGCGTCACCGGGGTGCACCGACTGGACTCGGGGACGGTCGCGATGGACGGCATTCCGGTCGACCCGGGTTCACCGGCGGCCGCCCGGGCTCTCGGTATCGAGACCGTCTACCAGGACCTGGCGTTGTTCGACAATCTCGACGCGGCGGCGAATTTCTACGCCGGACGCGAGATGACCACGCCACGATGGCTGCCCCGAGGGCTCCGGCTGGTCCGGCGGCGCGCGATGGTGGAGGCCACTGTGGTGGTACTGCGCCGGCTCGAGGTGGGCGTCGCCGACCTGAGTACGCCGGTGGGACTCATGTCCGGCGGCCAGCGGCAGGCGGTCGCGGTCGCGCGGGCCGCGGCGTTCGCCACCAAAGTGGTGATCCTCGACGAGCCCACGGCGGCCCTGGGCGTCCGTGAGTCTCGTCATGTCCTCGACCTCATCCTGCGGCTGCGAACCGAAGGGCTCGCGGTCATCGTCGTGTCGCACGCGATGGATCACGTTATGGAGATTGCGGATCGGGCCGTGGTCATGCGCCGCGGTCGTGCGGTCGGAGAGCTGATTCCCCGGCCGGAGAACAAGGAACAAATTGTGTCGCTGATCGTCGGTGGAAACGGCTGATCCGCAAGCCTCAGCCGTGTTAACGGAGGTAGGCAACATGCGAGGCAAGAAAACCATTCTCACGATGGCCCTGGCGAGCCTGATGCTCGCGTCCTGCTCATCCGGCGACGATGCCGGAAAGTCCGACCAGGGTGCCGGTGAGACCTTGAAGGTCGGTTTCATCACCAAATTCCCGGTCGACTTCTACGACATCATGGTCGACGCCGTGAAGAAGTACGACGCCGAGCACGCCGATGTCGAGGTCCTCTTCGGCCAGGGCAAGAGCGGAACGGACGACGAGGGCGTGATCAACCACGTCGAGAACATGATCGCGAAGGGCGTCAAGGCCATCGCGATCACACCCACCAGCCCGGCGGTGCAGACCGCGCTGGACAAGGCGGTCAAGGCCGGGATCAAAGTCGTGCTGGTTGACAACGACATCCCCGGCTGGACCGGCAAGAGCTCCGTGGTCGCCACCGACAACCTGGCCGGCGGCAAGCTCGCCGGCACCTGGCTCGCCGAGCACCTGGCGGACGGCGCCAAGATCGGAATCCTGCAGGGGCGGATCGGCAACCCCTCACTCGACGACCGGGTCAAGGGCCTCAAGGAGACCCTCGGCAGCAAGGCGACCGTCGTCGCCGAGCCGGCCACCGACTGCGACCAGACCAAAGGCCTGAACGCCGCGCAGGACATGCTCACCGCCCACCCGGACCTGACCGCCATCTACGGCGCGTGCGGCCCGCCGATCATCGGCGCCCTGCAGGCCGTCAAGGCCGCGGGCAAGAAGCCGGGCGACATCACGGTGGTCGGCTTCGACGCCTCACCCGACGAGCTGAAATCAATCAAGGCGGGCGAACAGACCGGTTCCGTCGCACAGTTCCCCGCGAAGATGGGGTCGCTCGGCATCGAGACCGCGGTGTCGGCCGCCCGGGGACAGGCGGTCCAGCCCAGCGTCGACACCGGTACCGAGATGGTGACGAAGGACAACGCCGACTCGTTCGCCTGATTTGTCGCTCCCCGGATTACGCCATTTCGCTCCGCTCTGCGGACTCGCGCTGATCAACGAACTGACCGTGTTCCACAACATGTTCCTCAACCGCGAACTACGCCTCGGTCCACTGCTCAACAACCGGGCCATGCGCCGTCTTGCCAGGGAGCACCTGGCCGACATGGGCGTGAACATCCCCGACGTCGGCGCCGAGGTCGCGAAGCTGTCCGGCGGGCAGCCAGGCCGTGGCGGTGGCCCGGGCGGTCTACTCCGATGCCCGGGTCCTGCTGCTCGACGAGCCGCTCGCCGCGATGGGCGCCAAGGAAGGCGCCCTGATCCTCGACCTGATCCGAGACCTCAAGGCCCGCGGTGACGTCTCGGTCATCATCATCGCCCACAACTATGCCCAGGTCCTCGACGTCTGCGACCGGGTCAATCTGCTCCAGCACGGCACCATCACCTTCGACCGGCGCACCGCCGAGGTGTCTGTCGAGGAACTGACCGAGCTCGTGGTCGCCGAATACCGCAGCCGCCGCAGCCGCCGCTGACGGCGGACGGCAAGCCGTTCGCCCGCAACACAGGAGTCGTCGCCATGCCCTCTTTCGCGCGCATCATCGCCCTGGACGTCCTGGACGTGCGCTTTCCGACGTCCGAGCAGCTCGACGGCTCCGACGCGATGAATCCCGAGCCGGACTACTCCGCCGCGTACGTGCGGCTGCGCACCGACGCCGACGACGGGCTGGAAGGCCATGCGCTGGCGTTCACCACCGGCCGCGGCAACGACGTCCAGGCCAACGCCATCGACGCGCTCGCGCCGTTCGTGGTGGGGCGCTCGGTCGCCGAGGTGTGCGGCGATCTCGGCGGCTTCGCCCGCTTGCTCGTCCACGATCCCCAATTGCGCTGGCTCGGCCCGGAGAAGGGCACCATCCACATGGCCACCGGCGCCGTCGTCAACGCGGCCTGGGACCTGGCCGCGAAGCGGGAGGGCAAGCCGGTCTGGCGGTTCCTCGGCGATATGTCGCCCGAGCAGATCGTGTCGCAGGTCGACTTCCGCTGGCTTTCCGACGCGCTGACCCCCGGCGACGCGCTCGACATCCTGCGCCGGGCGCGATCCGGTCGCGACAAGCGCATCGCGCTGCTGCTGGAGCATGGCTACTCCGCGTACACGACCACGCCCGGCTGGCTCGGGTACTCCGACGACAAGCTCGCCCGGCTGTCGCGCGAAGCCGTCGCCGACGGATTCGGCCAGATCAAGCTGAAGGTCGGCGCCAACCTCGAGGACGACATCCGGCGCCTGCGGACGGCGCGTGAGGCGGTCGGCGACGACGTACGCATCGCAGTGGACGCCAACCAGCGCTGGGATGTGCAACCGGCCATCGACTGGATGCGGCGGCTGGCCCCGTACGACCCGTACTGGATCGAGGAACCCACCTCGCCCGACGACATCCTGGGGCATGCGGCCGTGCGCCGCGCGGTGCGACCGATCAAGGTGGCCACCGGCGAGCACGTCGCCAACCGGGTCGTGTTCAAGCAACTGTTGCAGGCCGGCTCGGTGGACATCGTCCAGATCGACTCGGCCAGGGTTGCGGGGATCAACGAGAACATCGCGATCCTGCTGCTCGCCGCGAAGTTCGGGGTGCCGGTCTGCCCGCACGCCGGCGGCGTCGGGCTCTGCGAGATGGTCCAGCACCTGTCGATGTTCGACTTCGTCGCGGTCTCCGCGACGATGCAGGACAGGGTCATCGAGTACGTCGACCACCTGCACGAACACTTCCTCGATCCGGTACGCGTCGTCAACGGCCGGTACGTCGCACCCACCGCGCCCGGGCTGAGCGCTCAGATGCACCCGGCCTCCCTCAAGGAGTACGCCTACCCCGACGGACCCGTGTGGGCCACCCGTGTCTGACCCATCTGCGCCGCGGCCACGGGCGGTCCGCCGCCCGGTGTCCCGTCCCATGACGCGGTGCGTCAGCCGAGGTTCGCCGGGGCGCCGGTGCTGCTGCCCGGCGCACCGCGCCGGCGGGGGAGAGCGGTCAGGCGACGAGGCGGCGTTCTCAGGCCCAGGCGGCGATCTCGACGCGGTCGCGGGCGCGAGTTTGGCCTGGACGCTGCCCAGGTGGGTCTTGACCGTGCCGATCGAGATGAACAGCTCGGTGGCGATCTCGGCGTTGGTCAGGCCCTTCGCGTCCAGCCGGACCACGTCCAGCGCGCGCGGGGACAGGCCGCCGTCGTCGGTCGACGGGGCGGGCGGGCTGAGGTGCTCCAGCAGCCGGACGGTGATGGAGGGGCTGATCAGCCGCGGCATGCCACCAGCGTCCTGAGCTGCGAAAACAATATCGGGCGACACGCAGCGATACCCCCCGATATTCAAGATCGCAGACTCTTGATCCGCGGTCACCGGCGTCGCTGTTAGGTTGCCTGATTTCGACCATCCACCCCGAGTTGGACGAGTTGCTCGCTGACCTTGAGTGAGGCTTGACCTCGTTGAGGTCGACCCATCGCGCGCCGAAGGTCTCACCCCCGCCGGTGCCCCGGTGGGCGATCACGTGGAAGAGCGGGTAGAGCCGGTCGCTCTGGATGCCGACTAATCGGCGGCCGGCTGGCACCCGCTTCACCCTCCGGGCTACTTGACCGGTTGCCTCTTGACGGGCCTCGGCAGCAGCGAGGGGAGTTCGAAGGCCTGCCTCGCGGCGGGGAAGGGGCCACCAACCTCAGGCCTTCTTCGCGCTCGCTTCCCATCGTGGTGAAGTGGACGGATCGCCAACGAACGGAAGCTCCAGGTCACAGCCCTGAGCCATGATCGAAGAGTTCGTACGCCGTAACCTCAGCTCCACAACCTGTTGACCTGCGAATCCGTGTGGGTCGAATGAGGCGTTGCGCGAACCGTCACTCGCCCGGCTCGGCTGACTCGGTTGCCGGGCTACTGCATGGTGACCCGCGCCAGTGTCGTCCCGGCGGCTTTGGAGATCTTGCAGTCGGGACGTGGAGCGCACGCCTGCGTCTTCTTCACCGACCCGATACTTGCTTCCATCGCCCGGTCGGCCGGAACGGTTCTGCTGCACGAGGTCATGGTGCTGCGCGGCTCGATGGACCTGGGCTCGTACGACCGCCTGTTCCCGAACCAGGACGCCCTGCCCGACGGAGGCGCCGTCCACACGTCACGTCCGCACGCAACACACTCCCGGGTAATTCCCGGAAGCACCACGACGACGTCGCGGAGCGCCCTTTTGGCCATGACCGGCATGCTTTCCGTGCCGCCGGTGGCCCGACAACACCGCTTCGCATGGCTTCTGCCGTCGGAACCTGGACACGCCGGTCAGGGCCACCAGTGATGGGCGTCCAGGGGCGCCGCGGTAATCGCCGTAGCGCCGTCGGCTTTCGAGGTCCGTGGCCGGCGCGCTCCATCACCGATCGGTCCGCATGACTCATCGCCTCGGCCAGTGACGGATCCCAGGCGGTGGCTGTGGCTACTCCGGTGAGGGGAAGGCCCGTCGCGTCGGCGGTGCGGTAGTCGGCGCTGGACATGCGCCACGGTACGGCCTCCGGGTAGCGGGCCAGGGCGGCGCCGGTGAGCCGTAGGCCGGTCCAGTCGAAATCGTTGCGCCAGCGGATCACGGCGTCGGAGGCGCGGTAGCCCAGTAGCATGTGGACCGCGGCTGACGGTACCCCTTCGGTGCAGATCAGCGGGGCTGTGCCGCGCCCGGCGGCGGCTCGCAGCACCGCCGGGTTCTCGCAGACGAAGATCTCCTTGCTGGGCAGGGTCAGAGGCCCTAGCCGAAGTTGGTGAAGGGTGACGCGGAACGGCACGTGGGCGGCCGCGGCGGAGGACAGCCAGTCGCCGAGCGGGCCACCGGAGGCGGGGAGGTTCAAGACCAGTACCTGGCTGGCCAGGTCGTCGGGAACCACGCCGGCCAGTTCCCACAGCGCCCGTTCCTGCTCGGCGCCGGTCGGTACACCGGTCCCGTGCCATGCCGCCAGGGCGCGCAGGACCAGCCCGCGTACCGGGCCGTCGGTCAGAGCCTTGGTGTCTCCGAGGATTCGCTCCGCGAACACCGGCATCGGCTCGGCGGTGACCGGCATGGCGTCCAGCACCGCCAGCACCTGCGAGAACGGGAGGCCGCCGCGGGCGATCCGGGTGAGGGTCCCGTCGCCACGCAGCGCGCCGAGCCAGTTGTCGAACCACGGGGCACCGGCGTGGCGGCTCGTCGCGGCCATGGCGAGCGCCGAGTCCCGGGCCTCGGCCACGAGGGCGCGTTCGCCAGGGCGGTTCCGGAACGGACCTACCGCCGACACCAGATCGGTGCCGTACGCGTCGCGCAGGAAGACGTCGAGTTCGGCCAGGCGGACGGAGACCCGGCTGACGCCGGCGGGCCGGTGCACTCCGGTCACACCGATGACGATGTGCCGCTCCGTCTCATCAGGAGCCGCGAGGGAGACCGATCCGGAGAGGTCACCGCCGGTGCGTTCGAGGCTTCGCCGGGCAGCGGCGAGCAGCCGCCGCCAGCCTGGATCCGCGGTGAGATCAGGCATGCGACGCAACCGTACGGGTGGAGGGCGAGCCGAGCGCGGCGGCGAGTGTTCCGTCGAAGTCGGCCACGTTCACGGTGCCGTCCCAGACCAGCAGGACCGTCGACACGGCGTGTTCAACCGTGGAGTGCGACAGGTCGTAGTGGGCGCAGCCGGTCACCGCCGGATGGGTGGCCCATAGGTCGTACCCGGTCATGAACAGATCCAGATCGAACTGTTTGGCCAGGGACATCAGCTCGCCGCGCCCGTTGTCGTCGACGCTGGCGAACGCCTCGTCGAGGCCGAGCAGCCGGGGTGCGCCCGGGCGGGCCGACCCGAACAGCGCGTTGGCCGCCGCGAACAGCGGCAGGTGCAGCGACACCGACTGCTCGCCGCCAGAGAGCTGGCTGTGCCGGGCCCGGGTGAGTGGCTCACTGACCCCGCCGGGGCGGTGCAGGGTGAATGCGAAGACCCGCCACTGCCGGTAGTCCAGCACCTCGGCCAGCAGTTCCCGGTAGGGCTTCTCCGGAGCCTGGGCCCGGACCGACTTGATCCGGGCCGCGAAGTGCCGCCGCAGGGTGGTCAGCTGACCTGGGCCGAGTCGCGCCGGGTCGCGTTCGAGCAGCTTGCACACCTCACGCTGTTCCGGGTCGAGGTCGTCGGAGAGCCGCCAGCCCACACCGACGGTCAGGCCGGACGACATCCGCCGGGCACGCATCTGCTGATCCATTGCGTCGACCAGGTCGCGGGCCTCGATCGTACGCCGGTGGATCTGCCCGGCCAGCTGGCCCAGCAGCGCGTCCTCAAAACCCGCTGCTCCGCGTCGGTGAGCAGTTGCTCCTGGTCGCGGCGTTCGCCGGCGATCCGTTCGGCGAAGTGCGCGACCGGCGTCAAACCCTGCTCGTCGGCGACCCGCACGACGATGAGGCCCTCGTCGGTGTCCCATTCCGGCCGGTGGTCGAGCCCGGCGGCCGGAAGCTGGGCCTGCAGGTCGGTGAGGGCGCTGGTCAGCCGGGTCGCGCTCTGCTTCAGTGAGGTCTCGGTCGGGCTCAGCTCGCGGGTGGCCGTCAGGATCGCCTCGTGCAGCCCCACGACCGCCGGATCGAGGTCGTCGTCCGCGGTGTCGGCGGCTGGCCACCGCAGGTGCGGCGGGCAGCGCATCAGACCAAGAAGATCACTTTGAGCGTACGGCCGGAGCCGTGTCGCCTCGCGCCGCGCCTCGACGATCGCCTCGCCCACGGCCTGCTCGCCGACCTCGACCCGTGCCACCGCGCCGGCCCGGCTCTGCAACGCCTCGCTGTGCGCTGCCCTGGCCTGTTCCAGGGCCTGTTCCGCGCCGGTGACCGCCTCTTCGGTGTCAGCCACCTCGGCCAGCACCCGGGTCGCCTCGGCCCCGATCGACGCCGACAGAGTGCGCAGTTCCTCGTCCTTCTCGTCGTGCCGGGCGTGCGCCGTCCGCGCCGCCTGCCCGGCCGCCTCCGACTTCTCCTCCGCCTCGGCCTGCCGTTCGGCGGCCTCCCCGGCCGGCACGCCGGCGATGTCCGCGCTGTCATGGGCGTGCCGCAACTCCATCCCGAGCCGGTCGAACCGATCCAGCGCGGTGGCGGTCGGGTCCAGCCGTTCCACCGGCAACGACCGGTCCGCGCTGGCCCGGCGCAGCCCGGTGGCGGCGGCGGCCTGGCCGGCCACGGCCGCGTCGAGCCGGCCCGCGGCGTCGAGAGCCGACTCACGGCGTACCCGAAGAAGGGTCGCGGCCCGGTCCAGATCGCGTTCGGCCTGCGTGATCGCGGTGCGCGGCGGCAGTGTCGCACCCGCCCGGTCCAACGCCCCCAGCATCTCCCGCCGGGATTCACGGGCGGTTTCGACCTCGTTGATGTCTCGATCGAGGGCGGCGATCCGGCGGTCGCAGTCGGCGATCCGGGTGGATCGTGTGCCCGCCTCTGGCCGACGCCGAACCGGTACTGCGCTTCATCCTGCCGTCCTCTCCGACGCATCTCGGTGCACAGTTCCGTCACGAGTTCACGGCCGCTGGGAGCGCCACGGTGCACGCCCGGACTCCATCCGGACGCGCCCGGGCCCGGCAGAATTGGTCGCACCTGGGAACGTGGGTTCGGAACCGCCACAGAATTGACGTCAGCCGAAGTCCGGTCAACTACCCGATCGAGCGACTGGCGCGCCACAGGCCATCGAAGACGGCTGCTCAACGGGGGCTGGCGAGGGCCGTCGACGCGGCCGAAAAGGTTGCGGAGTAGCCCGGCGAACGACCCGCGGGTGCGCCCAGTGGGGCCGGCCGTGCGCGGCTGCTGTGCAGCACCCCCGACACCCGCGCGGTGTCCGATGTGGGGATGACGGGGAACGGCCCTCGAGTACGCAGCTGGGGATCGACGAAACGGGTCGCCGACCAGGCAGCCCGGTCGCTCTGGCATCGGCGCGGGCCTGGTGCAGCACTACCGGCAGTACTGCTTGCGCATTGGTTGCCCGGCCGGTACCTTCCGGCGATGACTGAACCGGCAGCAGTGGCTGGCGCGGCATCCGAACAGCGAGCCACAGCAGCAGTGACGTTCGCCGACCTCAACGTCAAGCTCGTAGTCATCAACCAACTCATGTACGAGCGGTCGGTCCTCACCCCGAGGTTCGACCTGGACACGTTCCTCCGTACGTTCGACGAGCATGAGATCGAAGATCCCAACGGGCCCTACCCGGAGGTGCTGGAGTACTTCGAGCGGCTGCCGTTGACCCCGGAACACCTGGCCCTCATCACCGAGCTGGACGTCGACCCGTCCGCCAGGATCTGGTCCCAGATCGACCGCGGGTGGGGCGGGGGGGAGGAGCACTTCCACCCCGCTACCTATGTCGACGTGGCGCACCTGCCGAACCTGCGCAAGGTCAATATCGACTTCATGGTCAACGAGGACACCGACCTGTCCGCCCTGTACGAACGCGACGACCTTGAGGTCACCGTCGAGGAATGACGTCAGTGGCCGGAGGCGGCAACCGGACCGGAACTCGCTTTCCTGCGCCCGAGCGACACGCCCCTGGACAGCCACGCACAGCCTTGACCGAGTGGCGTGGGACTAGTCGACCTCCACCTCGATGCCCCTCGCATAGAGCGCCGACAGGTCGGCTTCCTCGGCGTCCATGTCGATGGCTATTTTTCGCAGGTTCGGCAGATGCGCCACGTCGACGTAGGTGGTCGGGGCGAAGTAGTCCTCCTCTCCGCCCCACCCCTCGTCAATCTGTGACCAGATATCCGCGCACGGATCGACGTCCAACTCGACGACTTGCGCCAGGTCCTCGGGGGTCAGCGGGAGTGCCCGGAAATAGTCCAGCACCTCCTCGGTCGGCCCGTTCGTGTCTTCGATCTCGTGGTCGTCGAACGAGTCGATGAAGGCGTCCCGGTCGAACTTCGGGGTGAGCACCGACTGCTCGTACATGAGTTGGTTGATGACCACGAGCTTGAAGTTCTCGTCGGCGAACACCACCCCGGTGCCGGCCCGTGGCTCGGCGGGTCGCGGGGCGAGCGCGTCGGCCAGCACCACCGAGAGCTCGGCCAGGGCCGGGGTGGACCGGCCCAGATCGAGCAGCATCTCCGGGACCGCCCGGGTGTCCGGCGCCCGGCGCAGCACGACCGGCAGCGACGGGCGCGCCTTACCTGTCCCCAGCAGTACCTCGCGGACGACCAGCTCGAGCTGGTCGTCGGTCCAGCGCTCGGCGTACGGGCGCAGCCGTACGGCGAGGTCCGGCAGGTCCACCCGATCCGTGGTGACCAGCAACCCGCGCAGCGTCTCGGCATAGTCGCGGCGGCGGGGCCCGGCGTACGGCACCGCGCTGAGCAGCGCGGCAAGCCCTTCGAGCGGGTCGGGGTGTCGCTCGAGGACGAGGTCGATCCAGTCGCCCGCGCCGCCCGTGGCGTCAGCGGGCAGCAGGACCGGGCCGAGCTGCACCAGCTCGGCCATGATCGGATCCTGTCGGGTCGCCTGCTGGCGGATCGCCAGCAGCAGCCTTCCGGGCCGCCCGGCGGGTTGCTCGGCTTCGGTCCACCCGGCCAACAGCCCGAGCACCCGCGTGGCGTTGGCCGCCAACAGCGGGCCGTACGGCGACCCGGCGCCTTTCGGGCTGGCCCACGGATCCTGAGTGAGCACGTGCAGCAGCCGTGCCCCGGTCTTCGGGTCGGCCGCCTCGATCCGGTCCAGCAGCGCCGTGTACCACTCGTGGGCGGCCTCGGCGTCACCCTCGGCGGCGGCCCGCCACCCTTCGTGCAGCGGCTCGTAGAACGCGTACGGGCGAGGCTCTTCCGTGGGGCGGAACTTCCCTTCCCCGGGGAATTCGATGGCGGCCGCGTCGATGGAGGCCAGCAGCGCCGGCAGGGCGTCGAGGCCGTAGCAGCGGACCAGGTCGGCCAGGGCGCGCGCCCCGGCGATCCTGGTCGCCGGCTCGGCCGACCGGAGCTGGGCCGCGGTGGCCGCTACGCGAGAAGACACTCGCGGGATGGTACGTCAGGATCAGCGAATACGGCAGTGCGGTGAACGAACTTCGGCTCGGTCGCGTAGTTGTCGTCGTGGCGACCCTGGAACTGGTCCGATGGAGCTCTGCTCACGAGCCGCCCGCCCGCCGGCTCGCGGTGACCGTCCACGGCCCACCGGGTGTGGCGCTGAGTGCACTGCTGTTCCGGCGTACCACCACCGCGGAGGTGCCGGCGGGCATCGTGCGGGCGTCGCAGGTGCCCGGCGCGCGGAGCCGCAGGCCGGCCGGCGGGCAGCCGTGGCGGCTCGATCTGGACCTGGACTGGTTGCCCACCGAGGTGGCCCGGGTCGTGATCGCCGCCGACCTGCCGGCCGGCGGCCCGCCGTTCGGCAAGCTGCCGGCGCCAGTGGTCCGGCTGGCCGACCATCGCGGCGTGCCCGTCGCCGAATACGCGATGACCTGGCTGACCACGGAGTACGCCGTGGTGACGGTCGAGCTGCACCGCGTCGACGGCCGGTGGCGCATGCGGACCGGTTCCGACGGGTATGCCGATGGGCTGGCCGGCCTGGCCGCCGCCCACCATGTCGACGAGCTGCCGGACGCGGACCGGGCGGACGACGCCTCTGCCATTCGGCGTGCGGTGGCCCGGATCCTCGGCCGGGCGCCGGCACCGGCCGGCGACCGGATCGACGCCGCCACCGTTACCGCGTACCGGCACGTCCAGGATCGGCTCGCGGAGGTACCGGAGGGACACCACCCCGCCTACCTCCATCTCGCGGCCCGCTGCACAGGCGCCGGCGCGCTGGCGGACGCCGTGGCCGCGACCGGGCGGCGCCTGGCATGGCGGACGGACTGGGCGGCATGGCGTAGCCCGCTGCCCGACACCACGCTGTACGGCCCGGTCGGGCACGTCGGGGCGCTCGCGTGCGGCGAGGCCGACGGCCGGATGGTGGCGGCGGCAGTCGCGCACGGGGTATCGGTGTCCGGGGTCCACGTCTGGGACGCGGCCACCGGCGCGCCGCTCGGTTTCGACCAGGCCGGACACCTTGGCCCGGACGCGGACAACGTCCTCGCGATCGCCTTCGCCGAGCACGCCGGCCGTACCGTGATCCTCACCGGGGATCTGACTGGCACGCTGCGGATGTGGGACGCCGGCGGCGGCGCCCCGGTCGGTGACCCGCTCATCGGGCACCGCGCGCCGGTCCGGGCGCTGGCCGTCGGCCACATCGACGGCCGCCCCGTGGTGGTGTCGGGCGCCGCGGACGGCACCCTCCGGCGATGGGACGTTGCCGCCTGGAGGCCGGTCGGAGACCCGATCACCGGTCACGCCGGCCGGGTTCGGGCGCTGGCCGCCGGTGCGCTCGGCGGGCGCCCGGTCGCCGTTTCCGGCGGTGACGACGGCATGGTGCGGGTGTGGGACCTGGCCACCGGGCAGCCGGTCGGCCAGCCGACCCGCCACGACGGCCCGGTGTGCGCGCTCGCGTTCGGAGTGACCGCCGGCCGGCCGGTGATCGTGTCCGCCGACGGGCCGTTGGTCCGGATCCACCACGCGGACACGGGTCAGCCGGCAGGTCGGCCGCTGACCGGGCACACGGACGCAGTGCTGGCCCTGGCCCTGACCGAGGCCGGCGGCCGGCCGGTCGTCGTCACCGGCGGCGCCGACGCGACGCTGCGGCTGTGGGATCCGACCACCGGCGCGGCGCTGCGCGAGCCGGTCCGGCACACCGCCCCGGTCACCAGCCTCGCCGTCGGCCGGGTCGGGGAGCGCACGGTGGTGGTGCACGGACGCGATGCGGTGCGCCGGATAGACCTCGAAGCGCTGGTCGAGCCGGCGGCGTCCGCGACGCACACCGGCGAGGTGTACGCGGTGGCCTACGGCATGCGGCACGGCCGCGTGTTCCTGGCCACCGGTGGTCAGGACAGGACGGTGCGGGTGCTGGACCCGGACACGGGCGTCCCGCTCGCCCCGCCACTGACCGGTCACGACGACGCGGTCCTCGACGTGCGGTTCGAGCTGGTGTCCGGGGTGCCGGCGCTGCTCACGGGCGGCGCGGACGGTCAGCGCGCGTGGGACCCGGACAGCCTGCGGGAGGCCGGCGATCCGGACACGAACTGGCAGCCGACCGGCACCAACTGCCAACTGCCGGACGGCCGGCAGCTGTACGCCTTCGGCCTGCCCGACTTCGGAGTCGCGGTGTTCGACATGAACCGTCGGGCGGCGCTGCACGGACCGCTGCGTGGACACACCGCACCGATCCGCGCGATGGCTCCCGGCCCGGTACGCGGTCGGATCGCGATCGCCACGGGCAGCGACGACAACACCATCCGGTTGTGGGACGTGCTGAGCGGAGAACCGATCGGCGAGCCGCTGGTCGGGCACCTCGGACCCGTGTGGGGGTTGTCGTTCGGCGCGCTGCCGGCGCCGAACGGCCTCCTGTGGATCCTGGCCAGCGCCAGCAGCGACGGCACGGTGCGGCTGTGGGATCCGGACACCGGCGGGCCCGCGCACACCACGGAAGACGACGCGCTACGGGCCGCGGGGTACGACCTGCCACGCCGGATCGACCTGGGCGCGCCCGCATACGGTGTGGCCTGCGCCCCACCGCCTGGACCGCCGCGGCTGGCGGTGGTAACCGCGGCCGGCACCGTCGCCATTCGCGTGCCGGACGGCACAGAAGTGGGGAGGACGGCGTGATGGACGCCCGGTTGCAGGGATGCCGGGACCGGTTCGGGTCGCCGTCGCGCTCGATCCCGGACAGGGGGACGGCCGCGTACCTGTCGATCCCGCGTCCGGGCTGGTTGAGCGACGAACCGACGCATGCCTTCTATCGCCAGATCCTGGCCGATCAGGCGGCGCTGTGTCGCGGTGGCCGGATCGTGTGGGGACACATCGTCCAGGCCAACAAGCGGCTGTTCAAGCCCGGAGACGAGGATCACCGCGCCCACCTGGTCTACAGCCTCGACCCCACGATGGACGGCACACCGACGCGGCTGCGGACAATCGCGGACGCGGTGTTCCCGCTCAAGGGCGAGCCGCAGCCCGACCGGGCACACCAAGCCATCGCCGACACGTTGAGCACGCGGCGCGAACCGACCGTGCGGGTGCCCGTGCCGCCCGCGCTCGCCGGCGCCCGACACGTGTTCCTCACCTGCACCATCGTCGTGCGCCGCCACCTGCCGGCCGACCATGTCCGGAGCCGTCTGCTCCCGCTGCTGGTGGACCCGGCGAGGACCGCCGCCACCATGATCCTGCCGAGCCGGTACTGGCCCGAGGAACTGATCCGCCCTTGGTAGCTGGACGAGTGACGCATTTGAGACCTCGCCTGTTGCGGGCCGCGGCGATCACATGCCACCGACCCGCCCGAGCGGCGGTAGGGGTCTGGCCGCGTGGCGGGTCTGCAGGTGGATGAGCAGGTCGTGGCGGCTGGAGCGCGGCACTGCCGCGCAGCGCAGAGCCCGCAAGGAACTTCATCATCTTAGAGCCCGTGAAATAACCGGGTCAGGCGGCCTTTGTGGCCGCGGTAGGCGTGGTCGTGGCTATCACGGGCTTGTTGGTCGAGGTCGGTTTGCGGGCCAATCGGCGGGTCATGATGATGACCATGGCCCACTGCGCCATCGCCGCATGGTGCTCGGGTCGTCGTTCATAGTCCCGTACGGTCCGGCGGCAGCGACTGATCCACGAAAACGTGCGCTCAACGACCCATCTGCGAGGTAACACCTTGAACCCGACCTGGTCGGCGAGTTTCGCGACGACCTCGACCAACAGCCCCAACCCGGCACCGTAGGTGAGCAAAGCGCCACGGTAGGCGCCGTCGACCCAGACCATCCGGACCCGGCGGAAACAGGTGGCCAGGACCCACAGCAGGAGCCGGCCGCCGTCTCGGTCCTGCACCGCCGCGCCGGTGACCAGGACCATCAGCAATAGCCCACCATCGTTGGGCCTTCGTTGTGAGCAGAGGTTTCGTCACCAGTGCTCGTACCGAAGGCCCTTCCTTATGTCACCGCGACACGCCCACCCGCAAGGCATTGATGATCAACGTCACTGTCCACTGCGGACCCAGTCATTTCACGGGCTCTGACAGAGGCGGCTGCGGTGGGCGCAAAACTTTCGACTGGCTTCGCGCCGTTCCCGACCTCACCCCATGATCCGTCAGTTACGCCCCTATACGTCCTGTGGCTCACTCGGTGGGATCAGTGTTGCCAGCTCGAACCGACATGATCAGCTATTAGCGACGGGTACCACGACCGCATCAACGCCTACCGCCAACCGCTAGAGGGCGGGTCACGATCGTCGACGGACAGCGTTCACGACCACATCAGGCCCTTGAGCTGCGATAATTCGGTTCTTATTCTTCCAAGTATGGTCCACCGCGGTTCGATGCATCATCACGGGCACCCTTCTGGTGCCCGGCGCAGCCTCTCCCTCCGCGCCGCCGCAGCCATCCTCAGACGGGTGAACCTCGACCTGATCAGCGGGCTTTGCCCGTACGCTTGGCGCGAAGACGAGAGGTTGATCGTGTCGGCCGATTTCGGGATGCAGACACGCCTTGTCATCCGTCACGGCGCAGCGTGACAGCGGACTGGCACGGGTGATCGCGGCCGGTGAGATCGGCCCGTCCACCTCCGAGCGGTTGCCCGGGGGTTGACCACGGCCAGCCGGGCGCCGGTACCTGAATCAGGTGCGTCATCGGCACATCTAGGGAGGCGTGAGCGTGTGGCCGCCGGGTATCGAGTCCGGAATCACCGACGTTCGACGCACCACATGCGCGTTCTCGTGGAGACCAACATCGATGCGTGAATGCCACCTTCGCCTCCGGTCACGAGCTGCTCCCGTGCGTCGGGACCGGACCCGCCGCCCGTGCTGTCGGTCGCGGCGACATGCTCGCGACCGACAATGCGGCTACGTCGTCACACCACGGCTGCGCGGCTCGGAGACGACGGAAGCCATCTCGCACGCCAATGCTCTCGGTCCGGCGCCGCTGTTGTGCGCCTGCGGTCCGGCGTTCTGCCGCCGCGGCGGGCTCGACGGCGCGCGGGAGTACCTGAGCCTCGGTGACAGCCGATTGTGGCCGATCGATGCGAGCACGATCGAACGTCGTGTGTCCGGCGCGGTCGAGCGGGCCGTTCCGGGGTTGACCGCCGGCGGCCGGACTAACCGTCCGGGCGAGGGTGTTGGTGCGTCTGTTCGTTCGGATTGAGAGGGGCGGCGCGGTCGAGGACATCCGGTTCGTTCCGCGCGCATAGGCCCCGCTTGTCGTCGCTGCGATCAGGGCGCGGCGGCGGGCGGACGTTTCCGTGAACAGCAACGAGCCTGCTCCACCGGCGCCGCGTTGGCCGAGCCGGCGCGGGCGCCATGACAACGTCGCCTGCCGTCGCTGGGAAGCCGGCGACTCGGCGGTGACCAAACAGTTCTGGGGAGGGATTCCGCCGTGGGCGGTCTCAAGATAGGAATGGCTCGGCACGGGGTACGACGCCGCGCTCGCCAACCATTCAGGGGCATCGATGTCGGGTTTGCCGGTGGCTCGACGGTTCGGTGGGTGGTGCGCCGGGACTGCAAAGCTCTGGACTGTCCTCGCGCGCAGTTGCCCGCGGCGGGGGTGGAGGCGGCATGAGCCAGGCCACTCTGTCGCGTCGGTCCTTGGGCGGAGGCGCCCTGTTCGTGTTCGCCGCTGGTGCCAGTTCGCCGTTGACGGTGCTGGTTGGTGGTGTGGTCGCGACGTACACATTGACCGGTGTGGTCGGTGTGCCGCTGTCCTTCCTCGTGATCATGGTCGTGCTGGGGCTGCTCCTGGTCGGCTACGTGGCGATGTCCCGGCACGTCCCGCACAGCGCCCCGTTCTATGCCCAGTTGGCGCGCGGGCTCAATCCGGCGGTCGGGGTGGCCGGGGCGGCGATGGCGTTTCTGGGCTACAACGCGATCCAGATCTCGCTGTACGGGCTGATTGGAGCCACCGTCGCCGGGATTATCGGTGGTGCGTGGTGGGTGTCGGCGGCGTGGGCCTGGGCGGCGGTGGCGGTGCTGGGCCGCTTTCGCGGAGCGACGAACGCGGTGATCCTCGGCAGCTTGCTGGCGGTGGAAATCGCCACGATCGTGTTGTTCGACATCGCCGCATTCACGAATCCCGCTGACGGTGCGGTAAGCGTGACGCCGCTGATGGCAGGCAATCTGCTGACACCGGGGATCTCCGGGGCGCTGGCGTTCGCGATGGCGGCGTTCACGGGCGCGGAGAGTCCACCGGCGTTCGGTGAGGAGGCCCGCTCGTCCAAGGCCGTTCTCCGGGCGGCGTATGGCGGGGTCACGTTCCTGGGAGTCTTCTACGCCCTGTCGGCCTGGGCGTACGCGGAAGCCGTCGGCCCGGCCCGGGTGGTCGAGGCCGCTGCCGATCCGGACCGTGCGCCGCTGGTCGTGCTCGGCCAGATGTACGGGCCGGCGGTGACCGCGATGGCGACGGCGTTGCTGGTGACCAGTGTGCTGGCCGCGAAGGTGTCCTTCCACGCGACGAACGCCCGATACGTGTTCGCGTTGGCGCGCGAGGACGTACTGCCGGCCGGGTTGGCGCGGGTCAGCGGCGGCACGACTGGCGGTGCACCGCTGGGCGGCTCGCTGGTGCAGTCGACGGTGGCCGCCATCGTCGTCGGCGTCTTCGCCGGCACGGGTGCCGATCCGATGACGATGTTCGTGTGGCTGTCCACCATCGGCGCGTTCTCCATCCTGTTGCTGCTGACACTGTCCTCGGTGGCGGCGCGGGCGTACTTCACCGCCGGTGGCGGTACCCGCGAGTCGGCGTGGGTGCGCCAGGTCTTCCCGAGCCTCGGCGCCGTGGTGGGAGTCCTCGTGCTGGTATTCATGGCCGGCAACCTGTCCTCGCTGCTCGGCACTCCTGCCGGGTCGGCACTGCCGTGGCTGGTGCCCGCGCTGGCTGTAGCCGCGGCGTTGATCGGTCTGGCCCGGGGCCATTGGCTGCGTCGCACCCGACCGGAGGTCTACCGGCGGCTCGGGCACGGCGCGCCGAATCCCCTCACCGTGCAGGACCAACGGCTGTCCGGCCTGGCGGTGTAGTGGTGATGACCGACACCAACGGAGACCCCCGGTTCGGTGCCCCGGCGAACGCCGCAACGCCCGAGCAGACCGCACCACCCCGCGACATCAAGCGCGAGGTGAACCTGCGCCAGCAGGCCGTACAGCGGCTGCGTTACATGAACATCCAGCATGCGATGCACGCTTGGGAAAACCGGTACCGCGACCCGATCGCCGCGTACGCGATGGCGTTCCTCTTCGCGCAACCCGGCTCCCGGCCAGAGTGGCTGACGCTGCGCGCGGCCACGAAGCTGTGGCTGGCCGGTCCGGAGGCAGCCGACCTGCCGCGGCTGCTGTACGACCTCAACAAGGCGATAGCCGAACAGGCCGGGAATCCGAGCTTCGACCTGCGCCGCGACCTGGCGAACCGGGTGGACGAGGACATGGCGGCCGACGCCTACTACGTCGGGATCGGCGTCTCCAGCCTCGACACCTGCACCGGCACCTGGGAACACGCGTGCTCCACGGTGGACAGCTACGAGGACGTTCCCGGCCAGATCCGCATCCTCATGACCGACCCCACGACGATCGTCTGTGACCGGCGGGGCCTGTCCGACTTCAATACCCTGACCGTGCAGGCCACGAACCCGTTGAGCCTGTCACCGTTCGACTCTCCGTACCGGTGGGGAACGGTCATGGTGAAGCAGCTTCAGGAGGATCCTGCCCACGGCGCCGTGCTGCGCTGGATGGATGAACTCAACCTCAGCCTGTGGCGGGCCGACAACGCCCGGCTGGTCGCCCGCCAGCAGGCGCAGACATCCCGGTCCCACCGGAGGCAGTCGTGATCCTCCCGAGCACCGACACCGGCGGTGATCCGGAGTTAGCCCTGGTGAAGCTGCTCACCGACGCCCGCGCCGCGCGCCGCTACGACATCGGCTTTCCCGGCGCTACCGACCTGGGTTTTCCCGCCCTCGCGCAGATCCTGACCGGGCAACTGCTCAACAACGTCGGCGACCCTTGGGACCTCGGCCACGGCCGTAACCACACCAAGGAGATCGAACAACAGGTCATCGCCACCGTCGCCGACCTGCTGCGCGCCCCACCAAGCCGGTGGGGATACCTCACCACCGGCGCAAGTGAGGGCACGCTGCATGCCCTGGACGCAGCCTGGCTGCGCTACCGCGACTTGGTTGTCTACACCTCGACCAGCGGCCATTACTCGATCGTGAAGGGTGCACGGCTGCTGAAGTTGCCCGTGGTCACGGTCCGCACCGACGCGTTCGGCCGGATGGACATCGTCGACTTGCGCGCAGAGCTGGCACGACGCCGGGAACGCTCGGCAATGATCGTCGCCACCGCCGGCACCACCATGACGGAAGCCGTGGACGACGTCGCCGCTATCACGGACGTCTGTGATGAGTTGGCGGTGACCCGCCGCCGCATCCATGTCGACGCCGCCCTCGGCGGGATCCCCTACGCGACGCTCCCGGACGGGGTTCGTCCCTCGTTCGACTTCACGGCCGGCGCCACCAGCATGGTGATCAGCGGGCACAAGTTCCTGAGCACACTCATGCCCTGCGGGGTCCTGATCTACGCCGAACCACCGGCCGCCACCGGCGGCGGCCGAGTCGCCTACACCGGCAGCGCCGACTCAACCATCACCGGCTCCCGCTCCGGACACACCCCACTGCTGCTGTGGTGGGCACTGAACACCCTCGGCCCGCACGGGCTGCGCCAACGCGCCGAAGCCTCCCGCGAGCTGGCCACCTACACCCACCACAGACTGCAGAAGATCGGCTGGCCTACCGCTCTCAACCCACACGCCTTCACCGTCACCCTCGATCAACCGCCGCCGCCGGTGCTGGCGAAGTGGGTGCTGGCCACCAACGGAAGGACCGCCCACATCGTGTGCATGCCGGGTGTCACCCGAGATCAGATCGACGAGTTTCTCAACGACCTTTCGGTGTCGCGGCCGATCCCCGCCCAACGCCGCCGACGGCTGATGGCGGTGCAGACCGCACCGCGACCTTGACCGCCTCCGCACGCCCCGTCCGCCGCACCGACGTCAGCATGTTCACCCGTGCTCTGCGCGGCGTCGACGGCGGGGCAGCTTCGACGCCGTTGACCCACGAGGCAATGCCAGAGCCAGACATCCGGCGCCTACGGTCCCGACCCGTCGGCGATCCCA
Organism: Actinoplanes sp. NPDC051470; assembly: GCF_040682035.1. Classification (NCBI taxonomy): domain Bacteria; kingdom Bacillati; phylum Actinomycetota; class Actinomycetes; order Micromonosporales; family Micromonosporaceae; genus Actinoplanes; species Actinoplanes sp. NPDC051470. The sequence continues at coordinate 3,238 of NZ_JBFBAA010000010.1, read as the reverse complement.
GCCGCCGGCCGTGCCCACCAGGTGGCCGATGCCGAACGTGACGGTCATGGCCAGGGCCCCGCCGATCACCAGCCGCGCCACCGCCCGCCGCGATGTCGCCCCGCCCAGGTAGCCGGTCAGCGCGAGAGCCACGGCCACCGCAACGAACGTGACGGGGGACGCCCGCGGCCCGCATCAAGGGCTGGTTTGATAATCTGACGTCGAAGTCGAGCGGCAGCTCCGAAGTGAGCGAGGCTGACAGCCAACCCGCCCTGGACGGCCCGCGACGGGCTTCTCAGAGCCCGTGAAATAACTGGGTCCGCAGTGGACAGTGACGTTGATCATCAATGCCTTGCGGGTGGGCGTGTCGCGGGGACATAAGGAAGGGCCTTCGGTACGAGCACTGGTGACGAAACCTCTGCTCACAACGAGCTGTGCGTAGACGAGAAGTTGCCCATCGAGCATCGGCTCCGCCCAGCCTGCAGAACGAGGTTTAGAATCTTCGCGCACCCGCATTGCCCTTACGTACTGAACACCGCCGCTCGGTTCTCACTTCCTTCAAGCAGCAGGCAGCCGACCAGGCTACAAGCGCCCTCAAGCCCGACGCCCTCTATGCCGCCGAGTCGGGTGGCTGGGTGCAGGTCTGGAACCCGATGATGGATGTGGTCATGGGCTGGGAGCCGACCGACCCGGCCGACGCTTGGTGGTCTTCTTCAGCAGCGGGATCTGAGCCGCAGTGTCTTGGCGGGTTCGGCGCCTGCACGTCAGAGTCGAGTTGCTATCTGGGTGCGCCGGAGGGAGGAGGCGTCTGGGACGATCGCGCAGTAATGGGCGAGACCCTCCCGCTTGGCGTGGTACATCGCCGCGTCGGCACGGCGCATGATGTCGTCCGGGTCAACGGGGCCGTCCTCGGAGTAGGCGATGCCAATGCTCGCCCCGATCGAGAGCGGGTGCCCTCCGAAGGTAACCGGTCGGCCGAGCGATGCGGTGATGCGCTCGGCGATGGTTACCGCAGCGTCGTCATCGGCGAGATCCTCGACCAGGACGGCGAACTCGTCGCCGCCGAGCCGGGCCGCGGTGTCCTCGGTCCGTACGGCCTGATCGATCCGCCGGGCGACCTCGCGCAGCACCTCATCACCGGCCTCGTGGCCGAGCGTGTCGTTGATCTGCTTGAAGCGATCGAGGTCGAGCAGCAGCACTGCCGTATCGGCGGTGTGCCGGCGGGAGCGGGCCAGCGCCTGCCGAAGCCGCTCGTGGAGGAAGGCACGATTGGCCAAGCCGGTCAGCGGATCGTGCATGGCCAGGTGGCGCAGTTCGGCCGTACTGGCCGCATTCTCCAACGCGAGGGTCAGCTGAGTGCGCAGCGTGTCCAGTGCCTTCACGGCGTCGGCACCGATCGGGCCGTCGGCGGTCGCGGTCAGCACGGCCACGAGACGCCGATCGACGACCAGTGCCAGCAGACAGTGCCCTGTTTCGTCCGCCGCATCGGTGTGGAAAACGTCGTCACACACCAGCGGCTCGCCACCGACCAGCCGTTCGGCGAGCGCGGACGGGATCGCGATGGTGGAACCAAGCGGCGGCCGGGCGTCGTCACCCGCCACTGCGACCACCTGTGCCGTCGAGTAGTCAGCCGCCACCACGGCGACCGAGCACGTGGCCGCCGAGAGGCCGGCGAGCAGTGCGCGTCCGGCCTCAGCGGCGATGCGGTAGATGTCCTCGGGACCGCCCGCGCCGATCAGCTCGGTACCGGCTTCAGCCAGCCGCTGCTCTCGGCTGAGCGTGGTGTCGAGGCGGCCCAGCAGGCGAGCGTTGTCTGTCAGTACCGAAGCCTGCCGGATCACGACCAGTGCGGTCATCGCGATCGCTCCGACGAGCACGATCACGCCGCGAGCGGTGGGGCCGTTCAGGAAGGCCGGCACCAGCAGCGCGTAGGTCGCCGCGACCGCCGCGTAGGGCAGGAGACTGAACGGCCGTCTGCGTTGATCGGAGGCGGGCCGTTGTGAGCCCATTGCCATCATCGCCATCATCGCCACCAACGGCACCGCGATGAGCAGCGCACGGAAGATCGCCGACACGGCGAGGGCGATGGACATCCTGTCGGTGTCGGCGAGTGCGACGGCCAGCCCAGCTCGAACGACCTCCGTCAGCCCCGCGAGCGCGAACAGCCCAAGAGTCAACCGGTTGACCGCTGCCGAGCCGGCCACCATCACACGTGTGACAGCGAAGACGACAACGAATACCCCACAGGCCCGCAACAGCGTGGAGATGGCCACGACGCCATCACCCGGCTGTCGCAGCCAGATCGCCAACATGAAGTAGGAGACGTACACCACCGTTGCGAGCATCACGATGGTCATGTCCAGCGCGAGCCGTCGCCGGCCGCCACCTGCCCGAGCATGTCGAACGGGGAGTCGCAGGATCGCAACCACGACGAGAACCATGGTCGCGATGGCGAACACCCGGGAGACCGGAGTGCCGATCCCGTACCCGACTGACTCGCCGTTCAGCTCCGCGAGCAGGCTGCTGCAGGACGCCCCACCCATGCCCAGGTACCCGCCGGCGAGCAGCCACCAGAACCAACGCGCCCCGCCGGCCTCGGCGCGGCACCCGACCCGCGCCGCCAATGCGGCTCCGATCACCATCGAGAGCCCGCCGCCGAACAGAGAGACCACGAACTGCGTCGACCAGCCCGCCACGTCGAGCGCGTGCCAACCCGCCGTGCCCATGTTGACCAGCATCGCGGCGACGGCGACGTACCGCAGTGCGCGATCGGCTTGGGGAAGCACCATCTCGGCAGGCCCCTCATCCCTCGCATGCTCGGCGTCAGTGGGCACCGGACTCCAACCCCTTCGGTCAAGAGACATCGAACCTTAGGGTTCCGGGCCAGAACGGCTTCCCGCTCCGTCCAGCCTCGCGAGCGAGGGGCAACAGCCACCAGGTTGCCGCCGGGCGGGGCGAGGGAGAGTTTGAGGGGACGTGCGTTGGAGGCGTAGAGCAGCCACAGCCGGCGTAGGTCGCGTTCTGCCGGTGCATGTGCCAACCCAATCACGTATCCAGCCAGCACCGGCACGTATATGGGCCTTCGAGCGCCCTCGTCCGGCATCGCCCGCTGGCGCAACTCGGCCCATCTTGCTACTTGCCGAAGCCGGAACCGCGCACGGTGCGCGGCAGATCCGTGCGCTTCAGAAGAAGGGGCCTTCGATAAGTTCGCTCCGTCTAGGATGGCCGAATGGTTCATGGAAACGCCGATGCAAACAAG